>JALRKI010000049.1 GCA_023254815.1 Flavobacteriaceae bacterium | reverse complement strand
ATTCCTAAAATAGGCTTCAAGGGATCCGCTTTGGCCACACTTTCGGCCTATGGCATCATGGCCTTGCTTTCGGCATACGTTGGACATATTCGATATCCAATTCCGTACAATTGGTTCAAAATAGGACTTTATTTGTCTCTGAGTACCATTGCGGCGTTTGCGTCGTTTTATTACTTTAGAGGAAGTATTTTTGTAGGGATACTCTTTTTGTTAATCTTTTTTTCTATTGTGTTGTGGGTTGAACGCAAGCAGATTAAACAATTCAAATCGCTAATTTTTGGCAATGCTTCAATCGAGAACTAACCAAATAATCGTGTTTTATGAAGATTAAAATTATTAATAACAGCGGATTGGCTTTGCCAGAATATGCGACAGAAGGATCAGCTGGTATGGACCTTAGGGCAGTACTAGAAACATCCATAACACTGGCGCCTTTGGAGCGGGCAATTATTAAAACAGGACTTTTCATTGAATTGCCTCAAGGTTTTGAGGCTCAAGTTAGGCCAAGAAGCGGCTTGGCGGCCAAGAAAGGATTGACAGTCTTGAATTCGCCTGGAACCATTGATGCGGATTACAGAGGTGAAATTGGGGTTATTCTGGTGAACCTATCCAATCAATCTGTCACAATTGAGCCAGAGGAGCGCATAGCGCAGCTAGTGGTCGCAAAACACGAGAGAGTGATATGGGAGAAGGCTTTTGTACTTTCGGACTCAGACAGAAGCTCTGGAGGCTTTGGAAGTACTGGCAACAAATAAGTCAAAAATGAAAATCTTTGTTGTCATATTCTTTGTGGTTATTGCTTTGGTTAGACTAAATGCTCAGCCTTTAGACAGCAAACCAGAGGCAACTGTTGAGGCCATTTTTTTTGATGCCATCAAAGAGCGGGCTTTGGGAAATTTTGATCGGGCAGAAGTTTTACTCAAAACAGCAATCAGACAAGAACCAGATGAACCCGCGTTATATTTTGAGTTAGGCAAAAACTTTCGTGCATTGAAACAATACGATCTCGCAGAGGATGCCTTTTTAAATGCCAATTCGCGCCAACCAGATGATGAATGGATACTCAATGAACTCTATTCTGTTTACCTCGATATAGGGGCTTTGGACAAGTTATTGGCAATATTGCAAAAGTTGGCTCCTAAGCACCCAGATTACCAAGAGGATTTGGTGTCTTTCTACATTGAACAGGGACGCTATCAAGATGCTAATACGGCTTTGAGCCTCTTGGAATCAAAGTACACCAAAACTCCATCAAGAGAAGAAAAAAGAAGACTGTTGGAACAGTTGATGAATCCGAAACAGTCTCTGAACAATGACGATTTTAACGTATCGATTTCCTCAGCTAATTGGGATAAGGCATTGTCAACACTCAGATTCGTATTATCCAGTTCTGCCCAATCGCCTGAAGATAAAATGGCAATGCTCAAAATGATTAATACGGAATTTATCAAAGCCAAACCTATTGAATTATACAGCCTATTGGAAGATTCAGCGCTGTCCAATGAGCTTTGGGTTTTGCTGTGTAAGAGTGAAATTCAACTGGAATTGTCACATTTTGAGGAGTGTTTGCGTCTGTCAGAAGAAGGTCTAGTTTACTATCCTGCCCAGGCTAAGCTTTATTTGCTTAATGGTGTGGCGCTTAATAAGCTTGATCGTTGTGGAGAAGCTTCGGCCATTTTAGAAATGGGCTTGGAGTTTGTGATTCCAGGGACTTCACAGATTATGCAATTTTACGACGAATTGATTTTCGCCTATTCCAAATTGAATCGAGAGGAAATGGTAGATTTGTACAGATTAAAAAAAGCCGAATTAAAATGACGTTCAAAAAGGGAGTAGTTTTAATCCAATACCTAACTCTAGCATTCATTATTTTGAGTTGCGGTGGGTCTAAAACTTTGCTCTCTGACGTTAAGCCGAACACCAGTGTCAGTGCCAAGGCGCTTCTAACCTCCCATTACAACGCTATCGCCAATTTTTCTACTCTTCAGGGAAAAATGGGAATATCAATTTTGGCTGAAGGACGTGAAATGGGCTATACCCTGTCTTTGAGAATGACGAAAAATGAAAAGCTATGGCTCAATGCAACTCTTGGGATTGTTAGGGCATTGGTTTCTGTGGAAGGAGTGCAGCTCTATAATAAATTAGATCAGACTTATTTCGAAGGGCGTTTTGACATCTTGTCAAGATGGTTAGGTGTTGACTTGAATTATTATCAAATGCAAAACCTGCTCTTAGGCCAAGCCATCATGGATTTCCCCCCCAAAGAAATGGAATTATCTTTTTCCGAATCTCAATATCAGCTCAGAACCAAAGACAGTTTGGGGCTAGACTATCGCATCAGAATCAATCCCAATAATTTGTTGGCCGATCAACAGTATTTGTCACAAAATGGGGGCGAACGAGTAGTGATTGTGAATTACTCTAGATATCAATCTGTTGGGGAAAGAATAATTCCAGAAACTATTGTCTTGACCGTTACTGAAGGAAGTGAAGTCACTCAGATTGAGTTAAATCTTCATTCAATTATTTTAGACCAACAACTCAACTTCCCTTTCAGTATTCCAGAAGGATACCAAAAAATGGCTTTATGAATTGGAAATATGTTTTGTTGGGTATAGGGCTGGTGGTTTTGACGTCCAATCCTATTTATGCTCAAAAAAATCAGACTCAATTGGAAGAGCGTCGACAGGCGTTGCAGAGAGAAATTGATCAAATCAACAACCTGGTAGTAAAGGGCAGAACCGAGCAAAAGTCAATTTTGGCACAGATAGAGGAATTGGATTTAAAATTGAAAGTGCGCCAAGATCTTATTGCCGTTACAAATGACCAAATCAACTGGCTCACAAGGCAAATTGCCAATAATCAGGCCGAAAATACCCGTTTGAGGAAAGAACTGCTCAAAAGAAAAGAGGATTATGCTGAGATGATTGTTCGGTCTTTCAAGGCCAGAAACGAAAAGAGCAAATTGATGTTTGTTCTAAGTGCCGAAAATTTTCAACAGGCCTATCTTCGGTTGAGGTACATCAAGCAATACGCCGAATATCAGAAAGAACAAGCCGATCTTATAGCTAAACAAACCGAAGATTTACAGATTAAAACTAGAGCTCTCTTGGCTCAGAAGGCCGATAAGGACAAGTTGATCAAAGCCAATCGTGAGGCCAAAAGAATCATTGAATTGGACAAAGAAGTCACTACAGCACTTATGGCCGATATCAAGAGAAACTTGTCAACGTATGAACAACAAATCAGTAAAAAACAGCAAGAATCTAATGCCATTGACCGTGAGATTGCCAATTTGATTCGTTTAGCTAGAGAAAAATCCAACACGGCTGTTGGAAAGTCTACTACCTCCAAAACATTCGCCCTTACTCCGGAAGACAAAGCTCTCGCGGCCAGTTTTGCTGCCAATAACGGAAAATTACCATGGCCAGTTGAAAAAGGAGTCGTTATCCTCCGTTTTGGAAAGCAAGCCCATCCAGTGGTCAAAACGACTATAATCGACTCTCAGGGGGTTCGAATAGCCACACCTGAAAACGAGAACGTTAGGGCAGTCTTTGAGGGAGAAGTGTACGCCATTATGACGCCAAAATATGGCAATACGACAGTCATGATTCAGCACGGGAACTATTTCACCATCTATCGAAACCTCACAGAGATTTCAGTAAAAAAGGGAGATAAAGTCGCTGCCAAACAAACAATTGGTAAGGTGCTTAAAAATAAATCTAACGGAGAATCGGTGCTCAATTTTAGTGTCTTTAAAGACACTGAACCACAAAATCCAGCCAATTGGATTTACAAGATGTAAGGGAGGCTATTTCGATTGAAATAGTGCCTTTAGCTCAGTTGCATCTTCAGGTTTCATTTTTTTTGCCAATATCAGGCTGAGTTGTTTGCGACGTAGGGCACCTGCAAATCGCTCTTTCTCCTCCTGAGTTTCTGGTTCTATTGGAGGAACCTCAACAGGTTTTCCTGTGGAATCAACGGCCACAAAAGTATAGATGCCTTCATTGGCTTTTTCTCTTTTCCCATCCAAACGGTCATTGACCCAAACATCGATATAAATCTCCATCGATGTTTTGAATGTCCGAGAAACTTTGGCTTCAACAGTGACAATACTTCCAAGAGGAACTATGCGTCCAAAACTCACATGATTTACCGACGCCGTCACAACCAACTGATTGGAATGACGCCTTGCTGTGATACTGGCAGCGCGATCCATCCGAGCCAACAGTTCGCCGCCAAATAGATTGTTCAATGGATTGGTTTCACTTGGCAGTACCAAGTCCGTCATCACCGTTAGGGAATCTTTAGGAGTTTTAATCATGTCTATATTTTTGATGCAAAAAAGAGAGCATAAACTTACTCTTTGTCAACCAATAACCATGCAGTCGGGTTAAAGGTCAATCGAATTACAGCCAGTGCATCTCTGGCTTCTTCGGCTGTATAATAACTGCCGTATGCCACTTGATGAAGACCATAGTTGTTTTGGCCAATGAGTTCGGCCTTTTTAAACCCTTGACTTTTCAAATTGTTTAGGGCTTTTATTGAATTACTCTCCACTCGAAAAGCTCCAGCAATAACGTGGTATTTAGGATTTTCTTTAGGCATTTCTATTGTTACGGCTGGCAAAGGACTGTCAATAACAAAAGTCGCTTGTTGGATCTCTTGATTGAGGTCATTTTGAACATTTTGTTCGACCAAATCGTTGTAATCGTTGATTTGCTGCAAGCGATTGTTCATGTAAAATCCAGAAATAGCCAAGGCAACAACAAAAATTGCGACATATTTCACGAATCCTCCGCTGCTGCGCTCCACGCCAATAGGCACTACCGGAACTTCTTCCTGTCTGATTACAGGCTTTGCAACCACAGCCGACAGTCCAAAGGAGTCCATCAAAAAATTAACATGGTATGAAGGCTCGAAAGATAAAATACCGTTGTTTTGATGCAATTGTCCAATATCTTTTAAAACGAGAATTTCACCTTTCGCCAAGGATGTTTGCCATTGCAATACGGTTTGAGCTATTTTTTGACAGGCATTTTCGTAAGGAATGGACTCAATTAAGGCAATATGCTTGGCAAGAAGTCCATCGTTGTTAATCAATTGACTGTTAAAAGAAAGTTGCTTGGTGGGAGGATAAAAAGCATGAGACAACTCGTGACTTTTTGTAGTCTTATTTTGACTGAGAAATGCTCCAAAAGCAGGAACAACAACACAGTCGTAACGGTAGAGTAAATCGCCAATGTAGTCATGTAATTGCATCATTCAAAGATAAAAACATTTCCATCTTTTCAAAGGTAAATTTCATTTTCAGTCAAGTTTTTTTATTTTTATCTGTCCTATGCCTCAATTGAATTTTAATGAGCCAAGAAACCCTACTTTATGCCATGGCTTTACAGCGCGCCTCTTTGATAGGCGATGTAACCGCCAAAAAACTGATATTACATTGTGGCTCTCCTGAAGAGGTTTTTAAGGAAAAGGCGTCAAATCTTCTGAAAATTGACGGTATTGGCCAAGCCCTGATCGAGCAATTGAACTTATCCGATAACCTGCTAACTGCGGAGGCAGAACTGAAATATATGGAAAGAACAGGCGTAAGAGGGCTTTATTTTCTAGATCCGGCATATCCTCAATATCTCAAGCATTGTATCGACGGCCCAATTGTTTTGTTTGCGAAAGGGAATTCTTCATTAAATCCTAAAAGGCCAATTGCTATTGTTGGAACTCGAAGCCTTTCGGCCCAAGGTTTTGCATTTTGCAAATCATTGGTTGAAGGATTGGCGCTAGCTAATGCCACCATTGTTTCGGGGTTGGCCTATGGGGCAGATATTGTGGCCCACAAAACAGCTCTAGACAATGGCATGGAAACATTGGCCTGTTTGGGACATGGGCTGGATCGAATTTATCCTCTCGATCATGCTCAGATTGCTGAAGAGTTGCAAAATAATGGTGCATTGCTTACCGAATATTGGAGCAAAACGGCAACGATAAATAAGTTTTTTGTCCGCCGAAATCGCATCATTGCTGGCTTGTCTCAGGCTACAGTCGTAATTGAGTCTGGAGCAACAGGAGGAAGTCTGATTACTGCCGAAATGGCTCTTCAATACAATAGAGACGTTTTTGCTGTCCCTGGTCGTCCTTCGGACCGAGGCAGTTTGGGAACCAATAGATTAATCATGTCTCAAAAGGCACAGATGATCTGCTCGGCTGAGGATCTCATTTATTGGATGGGCTGGGAGCCTGAAGGGTTGACAAAGCCTGTTCAGAAATCACTCTTTTTAGATTTGTCCGAGCAAGAAAAAGTGCTTTATGAATGTCTCAAAGCATTGGAGAAAGAACACCTCGATCAACTGGCATTGAAGTGCAAAATGACTACTCATCAGACGGCTAGTTTACTCTTGGAGCTAGAACTCAAAGGAGCAATAAGGCCACTACCAGGAAAATTGTTTGAAGTAATTTAAACCTTATAACCCAATTTGTTCCTGACCCTTTGCAGAACAGAATCGGCCACAGATTGAGCTCGATTGGCGCCTTCTTTGAGAATGAGGTCGATGTCGTTTTTGTGAGACATGTAGTGATCAAATCGCAGTCGCGCCTCTTTGAAAGTGTCGAGCAGTTGCTCAAACAGCGCTTGTTTGGCATGGCCGTAACCATAGCCTCCCTCCAAATATCGCTGTTTCATGATGGCCACGTCTCGACTTGAGGCAACAAGCTGATACAACGCAAAGCAATGGCAACTATCAGGATTTTTTGGCTCTTCCAATGGAGTACTGTCGGTTTGGATGCCCATAATTTGCTTACGCAATTCCTTTTCTGGTAAAAATACGTTCACAGTATTGTTTTTGCTTTTGCTCATTTTCTGCCCATCTACGCCAGGGACATACATGGTTGTTTCCTGCACTTGTGCTTCGGGGAGTACAAAAGTTTCTCCCATTTGAGCATGAAATCGCCCGGCAACATCGCGGGTCATTTCCAAATGTTGCAATTGGTCCTTGCCTACAGGGACTATGTCGGCATCATAAAGTAAAATGTCGGCGGCCATGAGCATAGGGTATGTAAACAAACCTGCGTTAACATCCTGCAAATGATCAGTTTTGTCTTTAAAACTGTGGGCGAGAGTCAATCTTTGGTAAGGGAAAAAACAGCTGAGGTACCAAGCGAGCTCACTGACTTGAGGCACATCGCTTTGTCTGTAAAAAACAGTTTTATGGTGATCCAGACCCATAGCAAGCCAGGCCGCAGCAGTCGCAAAGGTGTTTTCTTTCAAGGCCGAAGAATCTTTAATTTGAGTCAAGGAATGAAGGTCAGCAATAAATAGAAAAGATTCATTTGTTGGATCGTTGCTCATTTCTATGGCTGGTTTAATGGCGCCGAGTAAATTGCCCAAATGAGGAGTGCCAGTGCTTTGAATGCCAGTTAAAATGCGTGCCATAGGCGAAGTGTGTCAGATGCAAATTTAGGAGTTTTGACCGTCCAGTTGCACGACAAAGATTCAAAAAAATGGGTAATTACAAAAACAACCATCTATTTTTGCTATGTTCGTGCTTGAAATGTGAACACAAACAATTGCCATGCGTTTATTGAAATGCTTTTTTTGGATATTATATCGCAGTTGGTTCTATGTGCTTGCTGGAGCGATTATTATTTTGGTCTCTCCTGCCATGTTGATTTTCTTGTCCAGACTCAAGTGGTATCCTACGTTCTATAAACTAGCTCGACTTTGGGGACGAGTTCTCCTTTTTGGAATGGGCTACCGATGGACAACTACTTCCGAAGCCTTGCTTGAAAAAGGGAAGAACTATATGTTTATTGGCAATCATACTTCCATGTTGGATCCCATGCTCATGCTTGATGCGGTCAAACACAATCCAATTGTTTTTGTAGGCAAGCAAGAATTAGAAAGGATACCGATATTTGGATATTTCTATTGGAAGTCTAGTATTTTAGTGAACAGGTCAGCAACAGAAAGTCGCATCAATGTCTATCCTCAAGCTCAATCACGTTTGGATGCCGGCTACAGTATCGGTATTTTTCCCGAAGGAGGGGTCCCTGATGAATCGGTTGATTTGGATGAGTTTAAAAATGGGGCATTTCGATTGGCCATTCAGTACCAAATTCCAATAGTCCCGATGATTTTTGTAGGTCCAAAAAAACTGTTTTCTTTCACTTTTTTCAGTGGTGGCCCAGGCAAACTATCTACTCATATTATGCCAATAATTGAAACCAAAGGATTGACAATAAAAGACTTGACTAGTCTGAAAGATTCAACCAGAGAATTGATGCTCAAGGAAGTATTGGCTAGAGGGGTCTAGTTTTTGAAGCTCGCTTTGATTTTGTTTTCTAGTTCCTCCAGTAACTCAAGATTATCTTCGAGCAGGGTCTTCACAGCATCTCTACCTTGACCTAATTTGGTTTCACCATAACTGAACCAAGACCCACTTTTTTTGATCAATTCTAGTTCAACCGCGACGTCAATGATTTCGCCGACTTTAGATATTCCTTGACCGAACATGATGTCGAATTCTGCTGTCTTAAAAGGTGGAGCGACTTTGTTTTTAACCACTTTGACTCGGGCCTTGGTGCCCAAAACATTGCCATCAGTATCTTTAATTTGTGTAGA
>JALRKI010000021.1 GCA_023254815.1 Flavobacteriaceae bacterium | reverse complement strand
CCTCTAATAGCGGTAAACTGTGCCATTCTTGGAGGATCTCTATTCATGCAATCAAGGGAAATTGCCAGTTTAGGTTTGGCCTTCAACTACGGTATATCATCGGGAATTGGTTGGTTTTTGGCTATTTTGGCTATTGCTGCTGTTCGAGAAAAAATCAGATATTCTAAAGTGCCCGCGCCGCTTAGAGGCTTGGGAATTACATTTATCATCACTGGATTGATGGCCATCGGTTTCATGAGTTTTGGAGGGATGTTAACAGGTGGAAATGAGGCTCCAGAAGCTCCAAAATCAGGAGAGATTACCGACACAATGATTGACTCTTCTGAAGTAAAAGATACCATCGAAATTTCGGAGGCTCAAGTCCAAAAAGTAAATGAGATGAAAGAAAACAACAACACTACAAAAACAGAGAAGTAATGATGATTTTAGCCATTAATACCATTGGAACTGTATTGACCACTATAATCGCCTTTTTGACCGTTACTTTGATTCTAGTGGCAGTATTGTTATATGTCAAACAAAAGTTGTCCCCATCGGGCCCTGTGAAAATTAGAATTAATGGGGAGAAGGAAATCGAAGTGGCTTCTGGTTCAACCCTGTTGAGTACTCTGGGAAATAACAAAATATTTTTGCCTTCAGCTTGTGGAGGCGGAGGAACCTGCATCCAGTGCGAGTGTCACGTGATGTCGGGTGGTGGAGAAGCACTTCCTACCGAAACACCTCATTTTTCTCGTAAAGAACTCAAGGAAGGAGCTCGATTGGCTTGCCAGGTCAAAGTAAAACAAGACATGGATATTTCCATTCCTGAAGAGGTTTTTGGAATAAAAAAATGGACTGGTGTAGTGGTTAGAAATTACAATGTAGCTTCCTTTATCAAGGAGTTTGTCGTTGAAATTCCAGAAGAAATGAATTATAAAGCAGGGGGTTATATTCAAATTGAAATACCACCCTGCGAAGTGAAATACGCCGATATGGACATCACTGCTCATCCAGAAGAGCATGATTCACCGGACAAGTTTAAATTGGAATGGGACAAGTTTGGCTTATGGTCTCTGGTGATGAAAAACCCTGAGTCTGTTGAAAGAGCCTATTCTATGGCTTCCTACCCAGCCGAGGGACGCGAAATTATGCTCAATGTTCGCATTGCGACCCCACCCTGGGATCGCAACAAGAACAGCTGGATGGACGTCAATCCTGGGGTGGCCTCTTCATATATTTTTGGACTAAAACCGGGCGACGAAGTGACTATTTCAGGTCCTTACGGCGAATTCTTTATCAATGAGTCCGAATCTGAAATGTTGTATGTGGGTGGTGGAGCTGGCATGGCGCCAATGCGATCCCATTTATATCATCTCTTTAAAACCCTTAATACAGGACGTAAAGTGAGTTATTGGTATGGTGGACGCTCCAAACGAGAACTTTTTTATCTTGAACACTTTCGCGAATTGGAAAGAAAATTTAAAAATTTTAAATTTTATGTAGCGCTTTCTGAACCTATGGCCGAAGACAATTGGAAAGTAAAGTCCGATTTGGAATCTGAAGGAGATGGTTTCATTGGGTTTGTTCATAACTGTGTGATTGATCAGTACCTCAGTAAGCATGAATCTCCAGAGGATATTGAGCTTTACTTCTGTGGCCCTCCATTGATGAATCAAGCTGTTCAAAAAATGGGAGAAGACTTTGGTATTCCCGATGAGAACATCAGATTCGATGATTTTGGGGGTTAGAAATTACTAACTTCTGTAACACCTATGAGTCATCAGCTTACAGAACAAGAGATGCATAATCTTGCTATGAATATGGTAGGCAAGGATTTGGAATCGCAGGGATTTGAATTTATCGCGGTAAACAGCCAACTAAAAAAACACCCTCAGTTCGTTTGTATCGATAAAAACAAACAGTATTATTTTGTAATCGTGAAGGTTGTTTTGCTTCCTGATAATCCAAACAACTATGATCAATCATGGATGGCAATTTTTCAAAATCACGCCCGAAAAAAAAATGCAAAGGTACTTTTCGCAGGAGTTGGATTACGGCATACTGACAAAGACTATGAGCCACCTGTGAAAAATGCCAAGTATTTGATAGAATATCACGGTGTTCAACCCGTATCTTTTAACCTGAATTAATTTTTTTTCATGCGCTCCTTGAGATTTGGTCTTTTTTTGTGCGGCCTTTTTATTTTTTCCTGTTCTCCCGATTTACAACAAATAAGGGGTAATGTCTTTGGCACCACCTATGGCATTCAATATTTTGATAAAGAGCCAAATGCTAAATTAGAAAGGGCCGTAGACAGCACATACAAAGTTATAAATGAATCCTTGTCCACCTATTTACCTAATTCTATTATATCAAAAATCAACCACAATCAAGAGGTCGTTGTAGACGACCTTTTTGCAAAAGTCTTTGAGGCTTCAAATGTTGTTTTCACGGAAACCAATGGACGTTTTGATCCCACCATTGGAGCTTTGGTCAATTTATGGGATTTTGGGCCTGAAGGCCCAACCCAAGAGGTCGATAGTACACTAGTTAGAGAACTGATGTCCCATGTTGGGTTTAATTTTTTGCAATTGAATGGATACATTCTACAAAAACCACATGAATCGGTTTTTATTGATTTTAATGCCATTGCCAAAGGTTTTGCTGTCGATCAAATTGCTGAATTGTTGTCCCGTTTTGGATATAAAGATTACTTGGTTGAAATTGGAGGTGAGATTCGCACTTCTGGAATGAATCAATCCAAAAATGCCACATGGAAAATCGGAGTCGATAAACCAAATTTTGAAGGAAATCAGACTGTTATTACAGCC
>JALRKI010000017.1 GCA_023254815.1 Flavobacteriaceae bacterium | reverse complement strand
ATCGTTGGTAATGCAATAGACACGACTCCCGAATGGATGGCCAGCGCGAGAATTCGCTACACTCAAGAAGCGTGGCAGGCGGAGCTCGAGGCGATCTACCTCGACCGCTACGCTACCGAACCGACCAACAGCAATTGGTATGAAGGTCATACGCTCCTGAACCTGAGGGCTAACCGTCAATGGAGTTCGAGTTGGAGCACTAGCCTAAGAGTCATGAACGTGGCGAACATCGACTATGCTGAGCGGGCCGACTTCGGTTTTGGTAACGAGCGCTTGTTTGCATGGATGGACGAGGGATTCAACACCTTCATCAATACCATAAGCTCTGCTGAATTCAACAATGGAGAATACAAAGATCCTGAAATGAACATGCACCAATACTCAACCGTTTTGACTAATGAAAATCTGGAACCTATCATAAGTGCTCCTGACAATCTTAAAGAACGTAATTTAGGATTACTAGCCTATTTGAAACCAGGTGTTGGACTAACCATGCTGCGCGAGCAAATTCTCGGCGAAGAACGTTTTGATAAAGCATTTAGAGCCTATGTGTCGCGCTGGGCTTTCAAACATCCTATGCCTGATGATTTCTTTAGAACAATGGAAAATGTTGCTGGAGAAGATTTGTCATGGTTTTGGAGGTCTTGGATTCAAAACAATTGGAAACTCGATCAGGCCATTACTGAGGTGAAATATTTCAATGGCGATCCTTCTCAAGGTGCTGTCATTACTATCGAAAATATGGAGCAAATGCCAATGCCAGTTGAATTGGAATTGACAATGGAAAACGGAGATACCATGCGTCACAGCCTTCCTGTCGAAATTTGGAAACGCAATGTGAGTTGGACTTTCAAGGTTCCATCAACCATGGCGTTGAAAACAGTAGTGATTGATCCTGACAAGGTGCTTCCTGATGTCAATGAGTCAAACAATACATGGACTTCCAGTATTGACGGGGTAACCGAAGTGGAAGATTTATCACCATACAGCGGTGTTTTTACTTCGGATCAAGCGCCAATCGAAATTGAAACTAAATTTTCTAATGGATCGCTAACTCTTATTATCGAGGGACAGCCAGAGTTGCCACTTGAAAACGAAGGTAATGGGAAATTTACCTTGGCAGAAGCAGGAATGACCATGCAATTCAATGAGGACCGATCTAGTTTTCAACTTGAAGTTCAAGGACAAAGCCTGACCTTTACACGTAAATAATTACCATTAATGTGACTTAAAAAAAAGGGGCTTTGCAGCCCCTTTTTTTTCGGAAATATCTGTATTTATTTTTTTGTCATGTCTCTACTGAATTGTATCACACGATCAATTTTACCTGAAACATTGAAATAAAAGTTCTCGACCAAATCCTTCTCCCAAACCGATCCATCTTTGCCTGTTCTCACTTCTCTAGAAAAAACAGTCACTCCAGAAGCTGGGTCTGTGTCATAGATCTTTAAGGGAACAATAGCGAAAAGTTTCCATGAAACTGAAGCAAGGGAATCAAAATAGCCATTCAACATTTCTTTGGAAATCGGAGTAACTTCCCCATCAAACCCTTCGATTACTGCATCTTCTGCAAATACTCCTATGAAGCCTTCAACATTCATGTCGTTATAGTCTTTCATCAATTGCTCGATGACCTCAACCTCGCCTCTGTTTGAAAAAACCAAAGGTCTGCCAGTATATTCGGATTCAATTTCTCCAAAAAATTTACCCCCTACTGGACGTCCAAATTCATTTTCTCTATCGATTCTATACCATTGAGAAAAGTCATAAATCTTCTTGTCCTTGTTGAATGAATAAACCTCCATCAAAGACATTTTCTGAGTAGAACCGTTTTTCCATAATCTGTCTTCTGTAGACCATGACAACACCAAGGCATCGTCTGAGCCTTGAAGTTTGACTGGTATAATAACGGTAGGAGTGTTGGTAACCTTCTCTGTAGAAGCATGCCAATTGGTTGTAAATTCTCTGTTTTCGGCTCCAAATGCAGCGTCATAAAACGAGAGTTCCTTCTCCACGTCGCCAGCATTATAGGCAGCCACAGTACCAAGATATAGATCCATGTAATCATCGGATGCAAGCACAAAACTCTTTCCCTTGTTTTCTCCCGTCAACCATTGACCAGAAGTTTTTACTTTTTGAGCACTCAATTGGAAAGTCAATATCAGTGCAAGAATTTTAACTGTATTTTTCATAATAATTAATTTATTGTTATTCTTTCAAATCAAAAATAACAAAAATTCAATTTTTATTAAATAATATCAATTAAATTAACCTAAACATAATATATTCATCAATCGATTTTTCATGAAAATCTTGCATTGAAAATCCCAATTTTTGATAAAACGATGACAGCTGGATGTCTTCAATCGAGAGCCAAAAACCTTGATGTTTGTGCCGGTCGAAAAGCGAGTGAAACCAAAATGACGATGCTCCAATCCCCCTAAATTGAGGCTGGGTAAAGACATAACCTATGTAAGAAGCGCTTTTAAACAAGACAGACGCTTGAATTTCGACCTCAGTCATCCTAGGTAGGGTTTGGTTAAAAACGATGCCGCCCGAAATCACCTCATTATTTTTAATCACCACATAAACCTCAGCAGTTTTTTCCAGAACTGCCCATTGCGGCATCAACTCATCAAGCCAGTCTTGCGGTAATATCGTGAAAAAATCGGTGGGGTTTTCTAGTTTTCTAAAAATCATATTGTGGCTAAATTAAACCCCAAGACCTCAAACGATCAGCGTCTTCTGTCCATCGGTTACCGATATCTATGCGGTAGTAGCTGTTGTTAATGATCACATTTGACACCCGATTGTACATCATCCGTTGGGCATCTTTCATTGTCATTCCGTTTCCAGTGACCAAAATGGCTATCCCTGTATCTCCTGTAATCAACCATTCGTCATTGATTTTCTTGACATGAATGGGATGAATTCCTTCGGTCATCAATTTTTTAAAAATTACAACAGAATCTTTTGAAAACAAGTTGAAGCTCTTTTTATCATTGAAGGGAAAAGGTGGTACAACCATATAGACCCCAATCTGATAGCCTTTTCGCACAGGAATAACATAGTCGTTGCCTTTGGCAGTGTGGTAGATCAATTCACCAAAGGATTCGAGAACTCCATATTTCTGAATGTAAACCTGAGGAAAGCCAAAACGAGATGTAAACTCAAGAGGGTAAATTCCAT
>JALRKI010000082.1 GCA_023254815.1 Flavobacteriaceae bacterium | reverse complement strand
AGATCGCACCAGTATAATAGTTAAGCCCTCTAGCTAAAGTGACGTCCAATTGGAGACGAGCAGTTTGTAAGGGTTGAGTGGCAATGGCCTTCTCCATAAACCTTAATTCATCAATCCCTTCTTGCCCGATAAATGAATCCTTTAAAATGGCTGACAAGTCTTTCAATTGACTATCAAAATCACCAGATAACCGGAACAAGGGCTCCAGTTTTTTGATAGCACTTTCGGCTATGCCCTTTTGAAGCATTTCTGCCTTCACAGCCTCCTCGCCTATTTTGTCAAGTTTATCTAAGGCAACTGTAAAATCAATCAAGTGATGAGAGGCTCCAATCATTTGAGCAATTCCAGACAACACTTTTCTGTTATTGATTTTGATGGTTGTACCTTCGAGTCCAAGATCTGTAAATACGGCGTCATAAAGCAAAACAAATTCTACTTCGGACCACAATCCTTTCGTTCCAATGATGTCAGCATCACATTGGAAAAATTCTTGAAACCTCCCTTTTTGAGGCCGATCTGCACGCCATACAGGCTGAATTTGATACCGTTTGAACGGGAATTGAATGTCGTTTTGGTGCTGAGCCACATATCGAGCAAAAGGCACCGTTAGGTCATACCTCAGGGCCTTTTCTGAAATTGATCCCGCGAAACTAGAAAGTTTGTCTTCGCTTAGAGCTTGGGTGTCGGCTTGTTTTAATTTGTCTCCCGAATTTAAGATTCTAAAAATAAGCCTATCTCCTTCATCGCCGTATTTACCCAAGAGGGTCTCGGACAGCTCAAAACTTGGAGTTTCAATTGGTTGAAAGCCAAATTTTCGAAAGTTCTTGGCCATACAATCTAGGATGTATTGACGCTTGAACATTTCCGCAGGAGAAAAATCTCGAGTGCCTTTGGGAATACGTGGTTTTTGACTCATGAGTCAGGGTTTTGTACAAATATCAAAATTTTTTAAGACTTTAAGGACAACAAGTCTTCAAAATATCGATAGAGTCCACCTGAGGTAATTGATGCACCTTGCTGTATGAGTTTAAACAGATCAGATTTGAAGTTATTAGATAGTTCCTTTTTGGACTGAAACAGTTCAACAGCGTCATTCATGAGATTTTCCTTCAACCAGGAGTAGCCTTCTGGAGTGGTAATGTCAACCAATGATTGATTTATTTTGAGGCCTATTAAATGAAGGGCGCTGTCAATCTTGAACAAATACATGTGATTAGGAGAGATCAATTCTAGAAATTTGACTTTTTCTAATACCTTTTCCCAGACCAAATAGCTAAAGGCATCGAGCTGAATATCAACTTGGTCAGAATTTGATTTCTTGATTTTGTCCCAATCGTCTTTGGTGATTTCTTGGACAGCAAGGAATTGAGCAAATTCTTCATGCATTTCTTCCAGCTGCTCCTTCGACAAACGTGCGTATTTCATTGTATTTGGGAATAAAAAAACCGCCATAAAAAGCGGTTTTTATCTTTTACAAAAGTTTCCTAGGAAGCCTCAGGGATAACGTCAAAATCCACAGAAGCCACAACAGCTCGGTGCAAACGTACAGTGGCAGTATAGGTGCCAAGTCGTTTGATTTGACCCCCAGGCACAGTAATGAACTTTTTGTCAACTTCATGTCCATGCTTGGCAAATGCCTCAGCAAGATCAGCGTTATTAACAGATCCGAAAAGTTTGTCTCCAGACCCCACTTTCGAAGTGATTTTTAGTTCCATAGCTTTTAAAGCGTCCGCAACTTTCTGAGCATCTTTGACCAGTTTTTGCTCTTTGAAAGCTCTTTGTTTCAAAGTTTCGGCAAGTACCTTCTTTTGTGAAGGTGTGGCCAAAATAGCAACCCCTTGAGGAATCAAATAATTGCGCCCAAAACCATTCTTTACAGTCACAATGTCGTCTGCAAATCCGACGCCTTCAACGTCTTGTTTCAAAATTAGTTCCATAGCAATTATTTTAAAAGGTCAGCAACATAAGGCATAAGAGCCAAGTGTCGGGCGCGTTTTACAGCAACCGATACTTTACGTTGGTATTTAAGTGAAGTTCCAGTCAATCGACGAGGCAATAGTTTACCTTGTTCGTTCACAAAGTTCAATAAATAATCGCCATCCTTGTAATCGACATACTTGATGCCCGCTTTCTTAAATCGGCAATATTTCTTAACCTTGCTAGTATCTATATTGAGAGGAGTGAGATATCTCACTTCCCCGTCTTTTCTACTTCCTGCTTGTTGTTCTAAATTCGACATAATTACGCTGTTTTATTGTTACGCACACGTCTTCTTTCGGCCCAGGCCACAGCATGCTTGTCTAATTTCACGGTTAGGTAGCGCATAAAACGCTCGTCACGTCTAAATTCTACTTCTAGTAGTTCGATGACTTGGCCATCTACCTGGTATTCAAAAAGGTGGTAAAATCCACTTTTCTTATTTTGAATTGGATAGGCTAGTTTTTTCAAGCCCCAATCCTCTTGGGCAATCATCTTGGCACCTTTAGAAACGAGGAAATCCTCATATTTCTTAACTGTTTCCTTTATCTGGTCTTCAGATAAAACGGGATTCAAGATGAAAACAGTTTCATAATGGTTCATATATAATTTTTTTTGGTGCGCAAAACTAACCATAATTTCTTGTTCTGCAAATAATTATTGGTGTTAAATCAGTTGTTCGAAACCATAATCGCCGAACAATAGGATTGAATTAGCAATTCTTATATCGATTTCACTTGACTTCGGGAATATTTCAGAGAGAAATAATATCTATTTCTAATTACAATATCATGAAAATATTGAACAGAAATAGCTATATTTCAACATCCTCAAAAATTGAATTTATGGACACTCTTACCGTTTTGTTTGTTTTCCCCCTATTGGTCATTTTTTCTTATTTGTTCGATGGAATTGCTCGAAAAACAAAATTCCCTGCAGTCATTTTATTAATGTTTACTGGCATTGCTTTCAGGATGCTTGCTGACGCCTACGGTTACAGAGATTTTAAAATGATTGAAGGAATGATTCCTGTATTAGGAACAGTAGGATTGATTTTAA
>JALRKI010000026.1 GCA_023254815.1 Flavobacteriaceae bacterium | reverse complement strand
AAACATAAAATTTTGCAAAATACAGTCAAAATTGACTGAAATTAGATCGAATTCAACGATAAAATCACTACGATTTCTCCAATTTTCGATGAGACAGTGAATGGCAAAACTCAGTAGGTGTTTGCCCAGCGTATTTCCTGAACTGTTTGTTAAAGGTTGCTCGACTGCTAAAACCAGTTTGGAATGCTATTTCAGAAATTTTAATATCAGATTTATGCGTATGTCGCATCAAACTCATGGCTTCTTTAACCCGATAGGAGTTTATTAACTCAAAAAAACTCATGTTAAAGTGTTCATTGATTACTTGAGACGCATGATGACGGGTGACATCTAACCGCTTTGCTACTTCATCTAAAGAAATACTTGGCTGAGTGTAAATTTTCTTCTTCTGAAGCAGTTTCAACAACTGCGTCTTTAACTCCATTGAATAACTTCTAGGCAGTCCGGTTCGCTCGTATTTTGTCACAAAGACTGGTCGAACACCATAGTCGTGACGTTGCATTAACTCAGGCTTGAGTTGAAATTTAAAAGCTAAAAATACAATTGAGCTGCACAAGCTCCAGACCAAGGCATGGACAAAAACTTTGTATTGCTCTAAGTGAGCGAGTAGTAAGGCCGGAATGGCATAGGTAGCCGCTATAAAAAGATAAAGAGTGATCAAATGTTGATTCCACCTTCCCACACCGAGTCCTTTGATTAGTCTGTGTTTCTGTCGATCTTGTTTGAGTAAAAAAAGTAAAATTCCGTATACTCCCAGGCTTAAACATTGAGCAATCATGATAAAGATGGCAGACTCCGAAGGCAACAGCACTACACCAAAGTCGTGCAGCGCCGCAAATTTTTCCGATTTCGTCTCTCCGATGAATGGCCATAGATAGAGAGCTGTAAAAACCACTGGAATTAGGTGTAACAATTCCCAAAAATTCAACTCATGCTCTTCCCAAGAAGTTTTGAAATAAAAATACAATAAAGGGCCTAAGAGAAAAGGTAGGGGTCCTGCTAAATACAGAAAGTTAGGAATATAAAAAAAAGTGTTCGCCAAATGAATGGATAAGTAAATGATTAGAACAGAAGAAGTGATGACATAGGACGACAGTATAGTAACTTGCTTGGCTTGTTGTTTCCTAAAAAACTGCATTACAATTGCAGTGTAGATTCCCAAAAAAGAGATTAACACATACAAAATAATGAGTGGGTTCCACTGAGTCTCGTATCTGCTCCGCAGTGCCTGATAGGCTGTGGTATCACGAATTTGGAAAAAGAGGTGATCATTTAAGACTGAAAGATCGCCTGTTTTCGCTAAATAAGCATCTAAACATTTAACCGCCTGTTCGGCCTCACCCCTGCGCGCATGTCCAAGGGCTTTCTGTTCAAGTTGAACGGCTGTAGTTTGATCATCTTCCTGTGCTTGCTTATTCTCAGAATAAACCGTCCAACATTGGGATAATAGGACAACAAGCAATAATACTTTGCATTTGGGGGATGAAAGCATACCGTAACAATTAGGTTAATGGGAACCTAAAGTTACAAAGAATTAAATAAAATAAGGTAATTTGGGCAAAGTATCAATTGGATATGCCGTATTTGTCGATCAAATAGACCATTGACGCCATCGTCGCTGCTCCTAATTCCAATTCTCTTTTGTTTATGGCATCAAAAGTGTCTATGGCTGTGTGATGGTAGTCAAAATACCTTTGCGAATCTGGAAACAATCCCGCGAGAACAATTCCGGGTTTTTTCAACGGACCGATATCGGCTCCACTTCCCCCTAGATTAAACGTATTAGTCAAATAGGGTTTGAACAAATCGGCCCACGACGATATGTGAGCAAAACTTTCTTCGCTAGCATCGATATTAAAACCTCTTGGCGTAAACCCTCCAGAATCACTTTCTAAAGCGAAGATATGATTTAACCCTTCAGCTTTTGCAACCTTGGCATATTCGGAACCTCCTCTTAACCCATTTTCTTCATTCATGAACATTACTGCTCTCAAAGTTCGCTTAGGTTGAATGCCAAGTTTTTTAAACAATCGCAATACTTCAATCGATTGTACACAGCCTGCTCCATCGTCATGAGACCCGTCTCCCAAATCCCAAGAATCAAGATGACCTCCGACTAAAACAATTTCATCGGGAAACGTACTGCCTTTAATTTCTCCAATCACGTTATAGGATAAAACATCAGGAAGAGATTGGCAATTTTGTTTGAAATAAAATTTCAGTTTCGAATCCAACTTGAGGTAGCTACTCAATTTTTCAGCATCGTTAGTACTTATCGCAGCAGCAGGAATATGCTCATTTTTTGGCAAATCACCGTAAGAAGTGGTTCCGGTGTGCGGATAATCATCCAATCTCAGATTCATCGATCTAACAATCACTCCTACTGCTCCAAGTTTTGAGGCTTCCTTGGCACCTTGTGTTCTTTGTCCAACGGCGGCACCGTAGGCCTGAAATGTTAAAATGCTGGATGCAGGCATGGGCATATTGAAAAATACTATTTTACCCTCTATTTCACTTCGATTTCGAGTTTTCAAGTCCTCAAGACCTAAAACTTCGACGACTTCAGCTTTTATTCCTGAGGGCTGAGTAGCTACAGAACCTCCCAATGCGCAAATGTTGACCTTCACCGTATCGCCTGGAGCAGTCTCAAGGTAGGCAAATTCAGGATTGCCCCTAACCCACTTTGGCACCATCACCGGCTGCAAATACACCCTATCGAATTCGAGTGATTCCATAATTTCTTTGGTGTACTCAACTGCACGTTCGGCTCCTAATGAACCCGAAAGTCGGCTTCCAATTTTATTTGACAAATGATCTAACCATTGATATGACTGACCTTCAGTTAATGCAGTTTGATAAATTCTCTTGAGCATTTCCTCGTCACTTTGAGCAACAGAAAGGGAGGATAAAATAAGAGCAAGAATTAGCAAAAGATTTTTAGTCATACCTTTATGTGTTTAGATTACAGTTTATTGGCAAATTGTAAAACGTCCTTTTTAGAAATTTCAGCGCCTCCTAAAATAAGCAATCTTTCAACAACATTTCTCAATTCTCGAATATTTCCAGTCCAGTCATAATTCTTCAAGCAATCAATGGCTTCAGCCGAAAAAGTCTTCTTCTGTCCAGCTTGTGTTGCCGAGATCTGTTCAACGAAATAATTGATTAAAAGAGGAATATCTTCCCGTCTATCGTTTAATGGGGGAACTTGTATTAAAATGACCGCAATGCGATGGAAAAGGTCTTCTCTAAAACGACCTTCGGCAATTTCCTGTTTCAAATTCTTGTTCGTTGCAGCAATAACCCTAACATCTATCTTTATAGACTTGTCTCCACCCACACGTTGGATCAAATTCTCTTGCAATGCACGTAGAACTTTGGCCTGAGCAGAAAGGCTCATATCGCCGATTTCATCTAAAAAAAGCGTACCTCCATGGGCACTTTCGAAACGGCCAGCTTTGTCTTTTACCGCAGAGGTAAAGGCCCCTTTGACATGACCAAATAACTCACTTTCGATGAGTTCACTCGTACTCGCAGAATTACTTGTTGATTTTGAAAGCAGCGATTCGGGAAGTGTCTCTGGAACATTGCGGAAGATTCAAAAATCCTTTTCAACAATCTACTCCGTTACCTTAGAGATAGCAGTGCGCGCTGCCG
>JALRKI010000053.1 GCA_023254815.1 Flavobacteriaceae bacterium | reverse complement strand
ATGCCTGGGAGTATCATTGCACAAATGGCAATAGCTCCAGCAACAAATAGAAACCAATCTGGCAAAATTTGATTTCCCGCCGGCAAGTTGGTCAGAACAAAGGCCAGCAATGCTCCAAATATCAGAGTAATAATGGCAGTCGCATTCCAGATTTTTAGTGCTTTTCCAACTAAAATAGTGCTGCCAAAAATTAGCCCAAAAAAGAAAGACCAAATTAAAATTGGATGATTCAACAAGAGCCACTTAGCAGTTTTTAGAACAACAATACCACTGACTGACATACCCAACAGTAGTGCCAAAAAAAATGAACCATTGACTTCCTTCCAAACTGCCTTGAAGCCTTGCTTTCTCATGATGCTCAGCAAGTTCCAACGGATTTTTGTGATGCTCAGAATAAGTTCTTCGTAAATTCCTGTAACAAAAGCAATTGTCCCACCAGAAACTCCTGGTACAGCTTCAGCAGCCCCCATCAGGAGCCCTTTAAATCCAAGCAAAATATACGATTTCAAACTCCTTTTCATGTGCGTTTGATTTCAGTAAAAGTAGTGAAAAAGGCTATTGAGCCTTTCTATTTTGATCAATAAAACGCACTATTGAAGGCTTTAACAGAATTGAAGGAAAAAGGTCTTCAAGAATGAAATCGTAGTCTGGATTTTGTTGGTAAGCTCGTTTGAGATAATCCAGACCTTCTTCGATTTGGAGTTGCTCCAATAGAATTCCAGCAATTCGAAAAAGCAGTTCTGGTTGATCAATATGAAATATCGCTGCTTGCTTTAAATTGACCAAAGCTTGGTCGTAGGCGCCCATGTTCACGAGATTGTCACTGCGGTCGATCCAAATTTCTAAATCGGAAAGTCCCATTTCGATTAATTCTTTATATGCCAATTCAACCTGCTCGAAATCTTTTAATTTTTTCTGAATTTTGGCAAAAATCTTCCAGTATTCAATATTTTCCCCATCGACATTCAAGGCCTTGTTAATAGTCTTCAGCGCATCATTCAGTTCATTTTGACGGTAGTGAAAGTTTGCTAAGGCCACCCAGCCTTTTTCCAAAACTGGATCTTCCTTGATGGTTTTTTTGTAAAACTGCAAAGCGAGTTCAGCAGCTCCAAGCATCTCATAACAATGTCCCATTCGCAATAAGGCATAGGCCGTCGGGTCATCCAGAACAAGTGTGAGTTGGTAGTTTTCAATGGCTTCATTGTAACGTTTTAGACGCTCCAATACTTTTCCCTTTTCAAGATAAGCTCCCACAAAACTTTCGTCTGAAATGGTTGCAAAATCGTAGGCTGATAAGGCTTTGTCATAGTCCTTAATGACATAATACTGCTTACCCAATTGCTGCCAAGCTACCTCACAATATGGGTTTTCTTCCAAGTAGTCATTCAAAAATGCAATGGCCTCGTCATGTTGTTTTAAAATGTCATAACAGTAGATGAGGTTGTATAAGGCTGAATAATCTAAAGGATCTTCTTTAAGACAGTCAATAAAGTAAGCCTTAGCCTTTTCATAGTCTTCTAAAAACAAGTATTCCATGCCAATAAAAGCAAATATCTCACCTGGGTCATCGGTCAACTCCAACACTTTGAGATACATTTCTATCGCTGATAGGTGATTTTCCTTTTTAGAGTAAAGTGAAGCCCTGTGAATGTAAATTTCTTCATTAGATGGCTCTAACTGCTCTAATGCGTTCAATAAATCGTCCGCTTGATCCAGTTGGTCTTCAAAAAGCATAATCTCAACGCGAAGAAGACTTAAACACATCACATCGGGATGTTGCTCTTGACCAAGGTTTAAGGCTTTTTTTGCTAAGGCAATTTTGCCAGTATCGATATAGTGTTGTACAATAGCCTCAAACTCAAGGGCATCAAAGAAAAATACCCTATTGGTTTTAATCATCGACTCAAATCGCATGAGGCACTGCTCGTTCTCCTCAAACATATTCGACTCCATTGCCTAAGTTTTCATCTAATATAGGGGTAGGATGTTAAAATGGTTGGAATTTGCCTATTGTTTTTTAACAAATTAATTAACACCTGACAATCGGGAATTGTATGCATTTAGAGATTCTAAAATTATGTTGCACCCTTGTCGAAGTTGTTTTTGACTGATAGTAAGGGGAGGGGTAATGCGCAAGGCTTTTGATTCGTATAACAATCCGAAAAGAATCAAGCCGCGATTCAGACAATCTTTGATGACCCATTGGACTGCTTCATCCGATGGCAACATGGCCGCCAGCATGAGGCCTTTGCCTCGTATTTCGCCGATTAAAGGGTGTTTAAGATGTTGGCGCACAGTCTTTTCTTTTACAGATACATCACTCATTATCTGACTTTCCGTTAGCACTTTGAGTGTGGCGAGTGCCGCAGCAGCAATGACAGGATGTCCTCCAAATGTTGTAATATGACCTAATATAGGATTGTCGGCTAGGTTGTACATCAACTCTCTCGAAGCAGTAAATGCACCAATGGGCATGCCACCTCCAAGTCCTTTTCCCATGACCACAATATCAGGGGTACAATTGTAATGCTCAAATCCAAAAAGAGCACCAGTCCGACCCATGCCGGGTTGAATTTCGTCCAAAATGAGAAGAGCACCAACTTCGGTACACTTGGCTCTCAATGCCTCCAAATAGCCCTCCACCGGCAATATAAAACCAGCACCACCTTGGATGGTTTCTGCAATAACAGCTGCCGTTTTGGTGGTAATTTGGGACAAATGATCAAAGTCATTAAATCGAATGAAGTTAACCTCGGGAAGGAGTGGTTCAAAGGGTTTTTTTCGTGCCTCATAACCCATGACGCTTAGGGCGCCGTAGGTATTGCCGTGATATGCCTGATGCATGGCCAGGATTTGTGTTCTACCTGTTGCTCGTCGCGCAAGTTTTAAAGCACCATCAATAGCCTCTGTACCCGAATTGGTCAAATATGTGGTCTCCAGCGGATCGGGCAGCACTGCTGCAAGTCGCTTGCACAGTTCGACCGGGGCAGATTGGACGTATTCTCCATAAACCATGACGTGCAAGTATTTTCTAAGTTGCTGCTTTATGGCTTTTACAACCGCCGGATGACGGTGTCCCAAACTGCATGCCGATACACCTGCGACCAAGTCTAGATATTTCTTCTTTTTTTCGTCATAAATGTAACATCCCTTGGCTTTACTAATACTGAGAGCATAAGGAAATGGAGTTGTCTGGGCTTGAAAGCGAAAAAAATCAGTAGTCATCTTTTTGGTCATTGGACGGTTTTGACTTTTTTTTGCGAATCATTTCTTTGAAGTCCTTTGGAAGAGGTTTTGCCGCTGGTCTTTCTTTTAATTCCTCTTTTTCTCTTTTTTTGACTTCCTCTGGTGTTGCCAAATCAATTGCCTTAAGACGTGTTTCGTCAAAGAATTCAGCTTGCGGTATGTAGGGTGACAATCCCTTGATGACGGGAAGTTCGAGTGGCGGGTCGTCTTTAAACAAATCCTCTACACTTTGAGGTCTCTCGTCATCTCTCCAGACAAAACCCCGCAAAATACGGTCCTTTTCTTCAAGGTCTTCTTCAGGGTAGGACTTGCCACCAACTTGAATGTATTTGATCAATTCTTCAACGGCATTACCTTCAAAGAGCATGACGATTTTACCAGATTTTGAAACGTCTATTCCGATGAGTTCATTGGCTTCATTCCTCATGAAATAAATGGATTCAGCATTTTTTATCACGTCAACTTGGTAAAGCACGTTTTCGGAAAATAGTCCCACTAAAGTCTTTCCTTTTATCTGATTAAAACCCAGTCCAATAGTATCTTTGGATGCTACGAAGGCATTGTCAAAAACTTTCAGACTGTCGAGTGTTTCGGTTTTGGCATTAACCATTAAAACAATCGTGTCTCCCGTCATTTGGTTTTCCAAGTGCCATAGAACAGGATCCTTTTTTTTACCAAAGGCTTGTGCTCCTGAAAAACGTTCCAGGTTGATTAATTTGGTTACACCACTCGCTTGATCAGTATGAATTGAATCGGCCTTGCCAGCGAGGTTCGATTTAAAAATCTTGGCATTGTAATAGGCCTTGGTAATTCTTTGGTCTGGAGGACCAATAACCTTGATTGAATCACTGTGAATGTAAATAGAATCGTTTTCTTGAACACCAATAGCCAAAGCCCTTTTGGTGATGTACATGGAGTCCTTTTCCCTAAATATTTCTGCGAAATGCCCTCGCACTACGGTGTGATTTAAGGTGTCGGTAATTTGAATGTGATTGACTGCAGAAGCATATTTTCTACTTCGGTCAAAATATAAACTGTCCCCTTTAACAATAGTGTTGTTGTAAAACAGCTTGGCATCTTTTAAAAAATAGCCCAAATCGCCTTTAGTGTCATAGAATCCTCGTTCGCAATAAATCCGACTGTCTTTGCTTTTAATGGTTGTTGGACCAAAAAGATAGGCGTGACTGCGCTCTGAGTAAAAATCCAATTGTTGAGAGTCTATAACGTATTTTTCATTGACTAAACGCACTGAGTCAACAAATTGATATTTCTTGTCGTTCATGTAGTAACGACCAATCCGACTGGTAATAGTTCCAGTTGTGTCTTGTTCAACCCGACCATTTTCCCTGTAAAAGGCCTCTTGAACACGCCGATCGAAGTACAACTTTTCAGTAAATATTGTAGAGGTAGGGTCTTTCAAAATGACACCTCCACTGGCAATTGCCAGTTCAGTTTTTCCACTGTAATCCACAAAATCAGAGCGCATTTCTATGCTGTCACCTTGTTGGATGAGTACGTTGCCATAGGCTTCAATATAATTGTCTTTGGCGTAATGTATGGCTTGGTCGCACCACATGTTAATACCGTTGTGCGAAATACTCACTTGGTTCAATTTATCGCGAGTGAGAATGGTTCCGCCGGGAAATTTCAGCGCGTCTTTTTCCAGAGAAGGAGCGTAATCAATAGTGATTTGTTGACGTTCTTGTGCATAGCCTAGGCTAGCACAACACAAGATAATAATGATGACATATCGCAAAATACCCACGGATTGATTTTTGGTAAAATTAAAGATATTTTCTAGCGAATTGTTCCACATGATACGAATTACTGCTTCTGGACATACTCCGTCCTTAATACAATTTTTGATTTCTGAACCCGACAATCAATTTCATCCGCATTTTGCGTTATTCGAATTCCCTTGACAACGGTACCTCTTTTGATGGTCATGTTGGTGCCTTTTACCTTGAGATCCTTAATCGTTTTGACAGTATCGCCATCTTGAAGCAGAGTTCCATTACAGTCTTTCGTTTCCATAAAATGCTGAATTATTTAGCGGAATCAATCCGCATGAATTTTTATCAATTTATTTCTATTTTGATGGCCTTTAAGAATTTCAATATGTTTTTTGTGCACTTGAAAATACCCAGCCAAGATTTCAATTACTGCGTTGTTAGCCTTGTTGTCAATGGCGGGAGAGTTCACCCAAACCTTGAGCAAGTCATCGGCAGCCACTAACTTCGTCAGCTTTGCGTTTGGAACTACCTTAACGGTATAAATCCTATCCATATCACCAATAACGACTTAACGAAAAATTGTTTGTCTGCGGTCTGGGCCGACGGATACAATCGTGATGGGTACTTCAATTTCTTTTTCAATAAAATCGATATAGGTCATCAACTCGGTAGGCAAATCATTTATAGAGGTCATTCCGGTTAGATCTTCTTTCCACCCCTTAAATTTCTTGTAGATGGGCTTCACTAGTTCTGGTGCAATGTCAAATGGAAAATGGCTAATTTCTTTGCCATTGTGCTCATATGCCGTACAAATTTCTATGCTGTCAAAGCCAGACAATACATCGGCTTTCATCATTATGAGTTGTGTTACCCCATTGATTTGACAGCTGTATTTGAGGGCAACCAAATCCAACCATCCACAGCGTCTTGGCCGTCCTGTTGTTGCACCAAATTCTTGACCAACTCTTGACATGGTAGCGCCATAGTCATCGAACAACTCTGTTGGAAATGGACCAGATCCCACTCGAGTCGTATAAGCCTTGAAAATCCCATAAACCTCACCGATCGCTCTCGGAGCAATACCAAGCCCTGTGCATGCTCCTGCGGCGGTTGTCGTTGAGGAGGTTACAAAGGGGTAGGTCCCAAAATCGATATCGAGGAGAGAGCCTTGGGCCCCCTCTGCCAATATAGCTTGTCCATTTTTCATGGCTTGAAATAAATACTCCTCGGAGTCGATAAATTGAAGTGTTTGAAGCGTCTTAATAGCGTCAAAGAATTCCATTTCCAGGGCATTCAAATCATATTCTATATCAGATTGATGAAAGTTTACTAATGTGCAGTGTTTGTCAGCTAATAAACGATATTTCTTTTTCCAGTTCTGTGATTCGATGTCGCCTACTCGAATCCCATTCCGACCAGTTTTGTCCATGTAAGTGGGGCCAATCCCTTTTAAGGTTGAACCAATTTTAGCTTTGCCTTTAGAGGCTTCGCTGGCCGCATCCAACAGACGATGGGTAGGTAAAATCAAGTGAGCTTTGCGAGAAACAAGTAAGTTTTTACGGTAGTCAATATCTTCTTCGCTCAGCTTGTCCAGTTCTTTTTTAAAAATTACGGGATCAATGACAACACCGTTGCCTACGACGTTCATGGCTTCCGAATGAAATATGCCCGAGGGAATGGTGTGCAAGACATGCTTACGACCATTAAAAACTAAAGTATGTCCGGCATTAGGACCACCTTGAAACCTTGCAATGATGTCGTATTTCGCGGTAAGTACGTCGACAATTTTCCCTTTGCCTTCGTCACCCCACTGTAATCCAAGAAGTAAGTCTACTGCCATAATGGGTTTTATTTCTGTTTGTTTTTTGTGCCGTAAAAATAGAGTGAATGTTTCTGAATGCTGATATCGAACAGCTCTTCAATTGTCTTTTTAATGGTTTGAATGCGTGGGTCGCAAAATTCAATAACTTCTCCTGTGTCACTCAAAATGACATGATCGTGTTGTTTGTCGAAGTATGATTTCTCATATTGAGATTGATTGCCTCCAAATTGATGCTTGCGAACCAAGGCACATTGCAGCAGCAATTCAATTGTGTTGTAAAGAGTGGCCCTTGACACCCTGTAGTTTTTTGCCTTCATAGTCAAGTAAAGCGCCTCAATGTCAAAATGCGTTTCTTGATCGTAAATTTCTTGGAGAATGGCGTAGCGCTCTGGTGTTTTGCGGTGCCCGTTGGACTCAAGAAAAGCTGTGAAAACTTCCTTGACAATTTCCTGTTGCCTTAATCCCGCTTTTGTACTCATTGTCTGTCAGCAAAGTTAATCAAACTCGCACAACTTTATCAATCCCGTTCATGTTTTTCAAATGATTGATGAGTTTGATGACATAGTTGTTGTTTTTTACCGAAAGCGAGATGGTGCCATGAAAAACTCCTCCCTTCGAATCAAAGCTCAAGGAATTGATGTTGACATTCATAGTGTTAGAAATAACTTTTGTCAACTCATTGACCAAACCAATTTGATCCAATCCAGACAGTTTGAGCACGACGTTAAATTCAGGTTGATTAGAATCTATCCATTGGGCTTTGATAATACGATAGGCAAAATTGGCTTGCATGCTCAATGCATTAGGGCAGTCGTGTTTGTGGATCTTAATGCCATCGTTGATGGTCAAAAAGCCGAAAACTCTGTCACCAGGAATCGGACTACAACAAGGGGACAACTTATATTCTAACTGCTCGCGGTCATTTCCAAAAACCAATAAGTCATAATTGGGTTTGTGCTCGGTTTCTTCAACGTCTTTTTGCGACCTAGTTTTTCTAATGCTTCGTTTGATGAAACTCATCAACATATTGCTTCGTGAAGAGGCATAATTTTTAACCATTTTACTGTCGATTGAACCTGCTCCAACTCGATAAAATAGGTCTAAACTAGTTTTGAGCTTGAAAAAGGTGACCATGGCGTTGGTTTCTTTTTCATTTAAAGGAATTTTGAGTTGTTTTAGTTTTCGTCTCAGTATTTCTTTACCGTTTTCGGCAATGGTCTTTGTTTCCTCCTTCAGGGCAGTTTTAATTTTGGATCTGGCCCGTGCAGTTATGGTATAATCTAGCCAACTTTGTGAAGGTTTGGCATTGGCCGAAGTGATGACTTCGACAGTATCTCCGCTCGACAATTGATGGTCGAGTGGCTTCAATTTTCCATTGACCTTGATGCCTCTGGTATGCATGCCGACTTCGGTATGAATGGCGTAGGCAAAATCCAGAGCAGAGGCTCCTTTTGGCAAGGACTTTAGCTCCCCATTCGGAGTAAAAACAAATATCTCCTGAGCGTAAAGGTTGAATTTAAACTCTTCGACAAAATCTACTGCATTAATTTCGTTGTTCTCA
>JALRKI010000030.1 GCA_023254815.1 Flavobacteriaceae bacterium | reverse complement strand
CAATAACTAAGGTGACCAATTGTTCTAGAGCCGTTTTATAGTCACTGCTTGGATAATCTTTCAAAATGGCCAAAGCCTGATCTTTTAAGGCGAACATTTTTTGGGTAGCGTATGCCATTCCTCCTTGCTTTTGCACAAATTCAATCACTTCTTTTACTCTGACCCTGTCTCGATTGTGATTTTTGACGGAGTTGATCATCCAATCTCGATCTGATTTTTGGCACGTATTTAAAGCGTAAATGAAGGGCAGGGTCATCTTCCGTTCTTTGATATCGATACCAACGGGTTTGCCAAAGGGTCCGTCGGTGTAGTCGAACAAATCGTCTTTGATTTGAAATGCTAGACCTATCAGCTCTCCAAAGCGTCTCATGCGCTCCACTTCTTCCGAATGAGGATCCACGGAAGCAGCACCTAAACTGCAGCAAGCAGCTATCAATGTCGCCGTTTTCTGTCTAATAATTTCGAAATAGACCTCCTCCGTAATATCCAAAGTTCTGGCCTTTTCAATTTGAAGTAACTCCCCCTCGCTCATTTCTCTTACCGCAACTGAAATGATCTTCAGCAAATCAAAATCGTTATGGTCAATACACAAAAGCAGACCTTTAGAGAGCAGGTAATCTCCTACTAAAACAGCTATTTTGTTTTTCCACAATGCATTGACCGAAAAAAAACCTCTGCGCCGATTGCTGTCGTCCACCACATCATCGTGAACCAAAGTGGCAGTATGAATCAATTCAATGACTGACGCACCACGATAGGTGCGATCGTTTACTTTTCCGTTGGCAAGCATTTTAGCGGTCAGGAATACAAACATGGGTCGCATTTGCTTCCCTTTTCGGTTCACAACATAATGAGTGATTCTGTTGAGCAAGGCCACCTTACTGGACATGGAGTTGCGGAACTTTTCTTCGAAAAGCGCCATTTCTTGAGCAATAGGTTTTTGGATTTGTTCTACGATTTTCAAGGCAAGAATTGGTTTATGCTTTACAAAGGTAATAAAACGAGACGAAGGGAAGAGTTAGAACTTATTGGCCAATTGGCCACAAGCGGCATCGATATCTTCTCCCCGCGAACGACGTATGGTTACAGGAATTCTGTTTTTTTCCAATATATCAACGTAGGCTTTTACAGTTACTGGCCCTGCTTGGACAAATCGATCTTCGTCAATCGAATTGTATGTAATGATATTGACCTTACAGGGTACTTTTTTGGCAAAATCGACTAGGGCATTACGATCTTCTTCTCTGTCGTTAATTCCTTTCCAAATCAGATACTCTAAGGTGGTGATACGACCGGTTTTCTCAAACCAGTATTGAAGTGATTCTATCAGATCCTCCAAAGGAAATTTACTGCAAAATGGCATGATCTTTTCTCGAACCTCTTGAATGGCAGAATGAAGCGAGAGCGCCAAATTGAATTTCACTCCGTCATCGGCCATTTTTTTAATCATCTTTGGAATTCCCGAAGTGGACAATGTGATGCGCTTTGGGGACATCTGAAGACCTTTTTCTGCAGTGATTTTATCGATGGCCTTAATGACATTGTTGTAGTTCATTAGTGGCTCACCCATACCCATAAATACAATGTTGGATAATTTGCGGCCAAAATACTTTTGACTTTGTTGATTTATGGCAATCACTTGATCAAAAATCTCATCAGGATTTAAATTGCGCATGCGCTTGAGTTTGGCTGTGGCGCAAAATTGGCAGTTCAGGCTGCACCCAACTTGACTCGAAACGCAAGCAGTTGTTCTTTTGGGCGTAGGTATAAGAACAGATTCAACAATCATGTCGTCGTGAAGAGTGACGGCATTTTTGATAGTACCATCTTTGCTTTGTTGCATCCGACTTATGGCAATATGGTTGATACTGAAATGTTCTTCCAACAAGGTTCTCAATGCCAAAGACAAGTTCGTCATGTCGTCAAAATGGTGTGCCCCTTTATGCCACAACCATTCAAAAACTTGGTCGCCTCTAAAAGGTTTTTCTCCTTTTTCAACAAAAAAGCCTCTCAATTCTTGTTGGCTGAGAGCCCGAATGTCTCGTTTTTCTGTAGTTGACATGAAATAAAAAAGCCTCGCAGTGCGAGGCCCTAACTTAAATAATTAACATTGCATCACCATAAGAATAGAACTTGTATTTCTCCTTAATGGCTTCTTTGTAAGCTCGTTTGATAAAATCGTGACCTGCAAAAGCAGACGCCATCATGATTAAAGTTGATTTAGGCATGTGAAAATTCGTGATCATAGCATTGGCAATGCTAAAATCATAGGGCGGAAAGATAAACTTATTGGTCCATCCTGAATATGGATTGAGCATGCCTTGTGATGATACTGAGCTCTCTACTGCTCTCATGGCGGTAGTTCCTACAGCACAAACACGTCGTTTTTTGCCAATGGCAGCATTGACAATTTGGGCTGCTTGCTCATTGACCATAATTTCCTCACTGTCCATTTTATGTTTTGACAAATCCTCAACTTCAACAGGATTAAAAGTGCCTAAACCGACATGGAGTGTTATTTCGGCAAAATTTACTCCTTTGATTTCAAGTCTTTTTAGAAGATGTTTTGAGAAATGCAAGCCAGCAGTTGGCGCAGCTACGGCTCCTTCATGTTTGGCATAAATGGTTTGATAGCGCTCTTCATCGTCTTTGTTGACCTCGCGCTTGATGTATTTTGGCAATGGGGTCTCTCCCAATTCGTTCAGTTTTTTTCTAAATTCATGGTAATAGTCGTCATACAAGAACCTCAAGGTACGACCGCGGGATGTCGTATTATCGATTACCTCAGCAACTAAAGACTCATCGTCTCCGAAATATAACTTGTTACCAATTCTAATTTTACGGGCAGGGTCAACCAAAACATCCCACAATCTCTGTTCTTGGTTGAGCTCTCTCAACAGAAAGACTTCTATTTTTGCCCCTGTTTTTTCTTTATTACCATGTAGACGTGCAGGAAATACTTTGGTGTTGTTCAAAATCATGACATCGTCTTGGTCGAAATACTCAATCAAATCTTTAAATTGTTTGTGTTCAATGGTTTGTTCCTTTCTATTGAGAACCATTAGACGTGATTCGTCTCTATTTTCTGCAGGGTATTCGGCCAATAAATTTTCGGGGAGGTCAAAATCAAAGTGCGATAATTTCATAGATGTCTTTTAAAGAGCGGCAAAGATACAATTTGACTAGGGGGCTTGTCAAGGAAAAGGTCGGATATTTAACAAACTTCCCAGTTTAAGCCAATTCTCTGAAAGTCTTCCCAAAAATTAGGATAGGATTTTTGAACCACTTTGGCATCTCTTATGATGATGGAAGTGAAAATGCTCATTGGCGCAAAAGACATGGCCATTCTGTGATCGCTGTAGGTGTCTATGGTGACCTCTTTCGGAAATTCACCTGCAGCATTTAAATAAAGTGAGTCCTCAGTAATGCTGATTGTAGCGTTGCACTTTTGCATTTCAGTTTTTAGTGCCAACAGACGATCTGTTTCTTTAATTTTCAAGGTGTGAAGACCGGACAATTGACAGGGCAATTTCAGTCCTAGGCAAGTGATCGCGATAGTTTGTGCCAGATCAGGGGTTTGATTCAAGTCTAATACTACCATATTTGGTAAGTTTTGACTTGTTTTTTCTATGACTATTGTCCCATTTAAGTGGGTTGTGGAAACTCCAAAAAGCTTGTATATCTCCAGAATCTGAGCATCTCCCTGTAAACTATTTTCTTGAAAATTGGAAAGAGTGATCTTAGTTCCAATTGGACTCAAAGCTACAACACTGAAAAAATATGAGGCTGAGGACCAATCGGAACATACCACAAAATGTTCCTTTTGCAGTTGTCCCACAAATGGAGCAATGCTAATACTGTTATTTTCAAAAACACAATCTACCCCAATTTCCTTTAACAAGCTGACAGTCATGTCTATATATGGCAGGGATGTTGGTTTTTTTTTAAAACTCAAGTGAAGTCCATTTTCGAGGTAGGGCGCAACGAGCAACAAGGCGGTGACAAACTGACTGCTTACTGAAGCATCTAGGGTAAGTCTTCCTCCAGAAATTTTTTTTCCTGTGATGTATAAAGGGGGAAAACCCTTTTGAGAGGTATAAGAAATTTCGGCCCCAAGCTCTCTAAGGGCATCTACGAGGATTCCAATTGGTCGTTCTTGCATGCGTCCTGAGCCAGTCAAGGTGATCTTACAACCAGGCTGTGCAGAGAAATAGGCCGTCAAAAAACGCATAGCAGTGCCTGCATGATGCACATCCACGATATTGTCAATAGGCATGGTGAGCGCCTTTTTCAAGTTAACGGTATCAACTGCCGTTGAAAGGTTTTCTATTGTGATTGAAGGATGCCAAGCCTTTAAAATCAGAAGTCTGTTGGATTCGCTTTTTGAGCCTGGCACTAGAATTGGTGTTGAATTGGGCTTTACTGTAAAATCGCGCAGACGAATATTCATGTTGTTAAATCAAGGGTTATTGAAGTTTCTCATTGCCATGGTGACGATCGTGGTCTCTGTTTGTTTTGAGGTCCAACTTCTTGTCGAAAGCGGCTTGCAAATTAATACCTGTTTGATTGGCCAAACACAGTACAACAAAAACCACGTCAGCCAATTCTTCGCCCAAGTCCTTAGCTCTATCACTGGGCTTCTCGCTTTGCTCACCATACCTTCGGGCGATGATTCTTGCCACCTCTCCTACCTCTTCCGTAAGTTGAGCCATATTAGTTAAAGGGTCGAAATATCTGACACCATGTTCTTTGATCCAAGTGTCAACGGCAATCTGTGCCTCATTCAAATTATTCATCTTTTTTGTTTTTTATGTCAGTGTCAAAAACTATTGTAACTGGACCATCATTAGTCAAGGATACTTCCATCATGGCACCAAAAACACCTGATTGAAGATTGTTATAAAGTTCGTCTTTCATTTTGTTTAAACAATAATTGTAGAGTTCTTGAGCCTTTTCAGGGGTGGCAGCCTCAACAAAGCTGGGTCTATTTCCTTTTCGGACGTTGGCCAAAAGTGTAAATTGACTTACAACCAATACTCCTCCATGGATGTCCAAAACAGATAGATTCATTTTTTGCGCTTCATCAGAAAATATTCGGCAATCGAGAATTTTTTTGACGAGCCAATCGGCCTCCACTATTGTATCCTTTTCGGCCACGCCCAGCAAAACAACCAGCCCATGTCCAATCGATCCGACGATTTGTCCTCCAACAGAGACATTTGCCTGAGATACTCTTTGAACAACTGCTTTCATTTAATACACTAAAAATCAGTATAATTGTCGCTTCTATAATTGCCCTGATCACCCTCTAAAATTTGAAGATAACTATGATAGCGGAAGTCGGCAATATCCCCGCATTCCACGGCAGCTTTCACTGCACATTGTGGTTCATCTTTGTGCAAACAATTGTTGAATTTACAATCTTGCTTCAAATTCAATATTTCGGGAAAATAGTCCCCAATTTCTTCGGGCTCCATGTCCACTATTCCAAATCCTCTAATCCCAGGGGTGTCAATGATTTGAGCCCCAAATTTTAAGTCAAACATTTCTGCAAAAGTGGTGGTGTGTTGTCCTTGTTGATGTTGATCAGAAATGGCCGCAGTCCGGAGGTTCAGATCTGCATCTAAGGCATTGACTAAAGTGGATTTGCCCACGCCTGAATGTCCCGAAATCATACTGACCTTTTGCTTCATCTGGTCTTTGACCGCATCTATATTGATTCTATTTTTAGCCGAAATTTCTAAACATTGATATCCGATCTTCCTATATCGATCTTGCAATAGAACAGCTTGGGCCTTGGTGGCAGCATCATAAGTGTCAATTTTATTGAAGAGAAGTACAGACTGAATGTGATAGGCTTCTGCGGTAATTAAAAACCGATCGATGAAACTGGTCGTAGTCAAAGGGTTGTTGATAGTTATTATCAACAGTGCTTGGTCAATGTTACTTGCAATAATGTGGGTTTGTTTTGACAAATTCACGGACTTTCGGACGATATAATTTCTCCTGTCATGGATGTAAGTGATTACTCCTGTTGTCTGGGCGTTCTTCACTTCAAGTTCAAAGTCTACATGATCCCCCACTGCAATTGGGTTAGTACTTTTAAAATTGGACAATCGAAGGCGTCCTTTTGCACGGCAATTGAAAAACTCACCAGCTGGTGATTTCACCACGTACCAACTCCCTGTAGATTTATAAACTGTTCCTGTCATTGAATTGCAAAGATAGTGTGCATTTCTAGTCTATTTTTGATTCATTATCTGCTCTTGATGGTTGATCGATTCTTGGTGAATAGCTTGAAAAATTTTTGTCACGAACTCGGCACTCAAATTTTCCTTTTCCCCCAAATCAACCATTTTCTTTAAAATTTCATGCCAACGGGCATTTTGCAAAACGGCAACGTTTTGGCTTTTTTTCAATCGACCTATATCTTCAACAGTGGTCATTCTTTCTCCCAAAACCCTCAACAAGGTATCATCAAAACCGTCAATTTTAGTTCTTAATTTTTCTAATTCATTGATGTACTTTACTCCTTCAATTTGAGGATCCCTGACCACTAAACTCTTCAAAATTTCCTTGAGACGATCTGGAGTAACCTGTTGTTCTGCATCGCTCCACGCCTGGTCTGGTGTTGGATGTGTTTCTATCATCATCCCATCGTAGTTCAAATCCAAAGCTTTTTGACAAAGCTCCAAAATCAAATCCCTTCGACCTCCAATGTGTGATGGATCAACAAACAACGGCAAATCTGGGAATTGATTTTGCAGTTCAATCGGAATTTGCCATTCTGGTTTATTTCTATATTTCGACTTTTCATAACTCGAAAAACCCCTGTGTATTACCCCCAATTTTCTGATATTGGAATTGTAAAGTCTTTCTACAGCTCCCAACCAAAGCGCAAGGTCAGGGTTGACCGGGTTCTTCACCAAAACAGGTATGTCCACACCCGCCAAGGCATTGGCCAGTTCCTGAACCATAAACGGATTTACGGTGGTTCGCGCCCCTATCCACAGCACGTCAACGTCATGCTCTAAAGCCAGCTCAACATGATTGGCATTGGCAACTTCGGTAGTCGTTTGTAGGCCTGTTTCCTGTTTAACCGTTTGAAGCCACTTTAGCCCAATAGCTCCCACTCCTTCAAAATTTCCTGGTCGAGTTCTTGGTTTCCAAATCCCCGCTCTAAATATGGATGTATCGGAGTCCTTTAACTGAAAAGCAGCATCCAACATTTGTGCCTCGGTTTCGGCACTGCAAGGTCCAGCAATGACCATGGGATGATTCAAATTGTAATCCTTTAACCAACTTTTTAAATTTTGACTATTTTTCATCTATGCAGGGTGTTTTGATTTTTGTTGTATTCTTTCGATTGCTTTTATGATGTGCCCACTATCTAGGCACAACGATAATCGCAAATAGCCTTGTCCGTTTGATCCAAAAATATCTCCAGGTGTTGTAAAAATATAATAGTCTTTCAATATTTTATCTGAAAATTCCATTGAATTGATGCCCGGAGGTAATTTGAGCCATACGAACATTCCGGCGGTATCTTTGTCATAATGACCTCCCAATGCGTCAGCCATTTGCCAAACCAATTGCCGGCGATCGTGATAAGTTTTGTTTAAAGATTGGAACCAATTCGTGCCAGATTTTAATGCCACAATCGACCCTTTTTGAAGTCCATAGAACATGCCCGAATCCATGTTGCTTTTAACTTTTAAAATATCATCTATCAAAGTTTTGTCTCCTGCCACCATGCCTACTCTCCAACCCGACATGTTAAATGTTTTACTGATTGAGTTAAGTTCCAAGCAGCAATCAAAAGCTCCTGGAATACTCAGTAAACTGAGAGGTTGTTGGTTCAAAATCAAGCTATAAGGATTGTCGTTAACCAATAAAATTTGATGTTTTTTTGCAAACACCACCAAATCAGAAAGGATTTTTGACGAAGCCTTAGCTCCCGAGGGCATGTGCGGATAGTTGATCCACATTAATTTAACCTTAGACAGATCATTTTGTTCGAGTAAGTCTAAATTTGGCATCCAACCCATGGTGTGATCCAAATCATAAAATATCGGCACAGCCTCAACCAGTCTACAAACAGATTCGTATGTAGGATAGCCTGGATTGGGAATAAGCACCTGATCCCCAGGATTGAGAAATGCCATTGATATGTGCATGATTCCTTCTTTACTGCCCATTAATGGCAGTATTTCGTTCTTGGGATTCAAGTCAACGCCAAAGTGATTGGCATAGAATTGTGCCATGGCTTCGCGCAATTCAGGCAGTCCTCGATAACTCTGATAACCGTTAGAATTTGGATCGGTCATGCAGTTAGTTAACGCTTCAATCGCTTCAATTGGAGGGGGCAAATCGGGGCTTCCTATACCCATATTGATGATGTTGCAGCCCTTCGCTGTCATCTCATTAACTTCCTGCAATTTTTTAGAGAAATAGTACTCTTGCACTGATGCAAGCCTGTTCGCTGCTGTCATAAACCCCTTTGATTTTTATAGACTCCCATTACCTTAAACGCTTTGGCCATCAGTTGCATGATGGCAACCGCTTTCTCAAAATTCTGATAATTGTCAAAAGTAACATCAGCAAAAAAACCATACGTCCAAGGTGTTTCAATTTTAGGCAATGATTGGATTTTTGTCAAATTCAAATTGCAATCACTCATGACATTTAATACAGAAGCCAAACTTCCACGTTGGTGATTTAATTCAAATTTCAAAGAGGCCTTGTTGACCTCCGCTGGATTGTGATCAGAAAGGTGTTTAGATAACAAAACAAAGCGCGTTTGATTGGATGCAATGGTTTGAATACTTTTTGCCAACACTTCCAGTTCAAAAATATCTGCAGCCAAAAGGCTCCCTATTGCTGCACGAGCTTTGATTTGATTGCGCTGAATTTCAAGAGCAACGTCGGCAGTATCTGCAGCTTCTACAAGCTTAATATGAGGATATTGATCGAAAAACACCTTGCATTGAAGTAGGGCAATGGGGTGTGAATGTACTTCAGTAATGTCGGCAATAGATTGACCAGGCAGTGCCATCATGTTCAGCTGGACTTCCAAATACCTTTCTCCTACTATCTGAAGATTGTTAGAATCGATTAAAGCATGATTGGGTAAAATAGATCCTGCTATGGAGTTTTCGAGCGCCATGACAGCCGCATCACATTCGCCCTGATTTAGTTTTTTCACTAAGAGATCGAAGCTGTCGCACTCGAGTAAAACAGTTTCTTCTGCAAAAAATTTTCGACTCACAATGTGGTGGAACGATCCTCGAACACCTTGAATAGCAATTGTTTTCATTATTAAATTAGGTCATTAACTGACAAAAAAAAAGCCTCGTAACATCGAGACTTTAGTGGTTCATAAAAAAACACTGCTTATGTCTCGAGTGGCGTGCCACCAAAGAAATAATAGCCAAAATAAAAAAATAGCTGTGCAGTCATGACACGAATGTAATAATAAAAATAAAGCCACCAACTTTATTGGATTATTTTCTGTCTTTTTTTGATTTATATCGACCTTTGCATTTACAGCTGGATGCAAAAAATCAATTATGAAAACCATTAGCGTTAAGGAACTGAGTTACTCCTATTCCAACGATATAGCTCTTAGAGCCATAAATTTTGAGACCTCTGCTTCAGGCGTAATAGGGATATTAGGCCCCAACGGGGCTGGAAAATCAACGCTGTTTAAACTTTTGAACGGATTACTTCAAGTGCAGGAAGGAACTATTGCTATTGATGGTCAAGACATTTCAAAACAATTACTAGAGATTAAATCCAAGATTGGTTATTTATCCGATTCAAATCCGTTATATGATGAGATGTACGTCAGAGAGTACTTGTTGTGGCTTTCCAGAATGAGAAGTTTAAGCCCATTGGCTGTGGATTTGGCCATCGAAAAAACTGGGCTTCAAACAATGGCTCACAAACCAATTCATGAGTTGTCAAAGGGTTATCGTCAACGAGTGGGGTTGGCAGCAGCATTGATTCACGATCCTGAAATCCTTATTTTGGATGAACCCACAACTGGTTTAGATCCAAATCAGTTAGAGGACATTCGACAGCTGATTGTGAATTTGGGAAAAGACAAATTGATTTTACTTTCAACGCATATTATGCAAGAGGTTGAGGCCATGTGCGACCGAGTATTGATCATTTCTAAAGGCACTATTGTTGCCGATCAAAAACTAAAAGAAATGCTTAAAAATCAGCAACAAATAGTTGTAGTAGAATTTGATTATCGTGTCGAAGAGGCTTTTTTAAGTCGTTTGGACAAAGTGGTTAAAGTTGAAAATACTGAGGGATATACTTATGAAATCACTTTTGGAACAGAAACAGATATGAGGTCAACAGTATTCGATTTTGCGCATGATAACAATTTGAAAATTCTTCAATTAAGGCAAAAAAATTTGAGTTTAGAAGCCCAATTTAAGACCCTAACAGCCTCCTAGGATCTAAAGCAAATAATCGGTACTTACAAAGTTAGATTGACGTTCTTGTAACATGGTTCTCAAAATATTTTTGTTAATCTCGTTGTCTTTGCATGCCAAAAAAGTTCTGATTGAAAAGGCGCGCAATGCATCATTTACACTCAAGGTGCTTACGGCCGAGTCTTTGCGTCCTGTAAACGGATAGACGTCAGGTCCTCTCTGGCAAGCACTGTTCAGGTTTACCCGGCATACTAGATTGACTAAGATATCGATAAGGGGGGCAAGTTCTTCAGTATTGGTCCCAAATACGCTAACCTGTTGACCATAATTGGATTCAGAAATTTCATTAATCGGGGTATTCAAATCACTAAAAGACTTGACTGGAATGACAGGGCCAAATTGTTCTTCGTGATAGACTTTCATGTCTTCAGTAACAGGATAGAGCACCGCTGGAAAAATAAAATTACTGGATCGCTCACCTCCTCGTCTGTTTAAGATTTGAGCTCCTTTGGCAAGTGCGTCATCGATGAGAGATTGAATATAATCAGGCTTGTGAGGCTCCGGTAAAGGAGTTAGCAATGTATTTTCCCATGGCATTCCTAGTCTTAAACTGTCAACTTTTTCGCAAAACTGTTTCAAAAAAACATCTTTGACATCCTCGTGAATGTAAAGTATCTTGAGCGCCGTACAACGCTGCCCGTTAAAGGACAAAGTCCCCGAAATGCATTCTGAAACCGTCAGGCTCATGTCCGCAGACGGCAATATGATTGCAGGATTCTTAGCCTCTAAGCCAAGCACCAACCGAAGTCTGTTCTTATTTGGATGTAAATCTTGAAGGGCAACGGCTGAAGAACTATGACCTATCAAAGCAAGGGCATCTATCTTCCCCAATTTCATGATTGGAGCAGCCACTTCCCTCCCTCGACCAAAAATGACATTAACCACACCCTTTGGAAAACTATTGGCAAACGCCTCCAAAAGAGGTGCTATCAGAAGAACGCCAAATTTGGCAGGTTTAAAGATGGTAGTATTTCCCATGATGATCGCTGGTATCAACAAGCAAAATGTTTCGTTCAATGGGTAATTATATGGTCCCAAGCAAAGGACTATGCCAAGTGGCCCGCGGCGTATGTGAGCACGTACTCCCCCAACCTTGTCGAATTTGGCACTTTCTCTATCCAAGTTCTTGTAGGCATCAATGGTATCATTAATATATTCAATGGTGCGGTCAAATTCCTTTTCTGAGTCATTCAAATTTTTGCCAATTTCCCACATTAGCAATTTGACAATCTCGTCCCGCTTTGTTGCCATTTGGAGTACGAATTTCTCCATACACCGGATTCGTTCACCGACTTTCATTGTTGGCCACGCTCCACGACCTTTATCATAGGCATTGGCTGCCGATTCCAAAGCATGGAGGGCTTCTTTTTCGGTCATTTGTGGTACATATCCAAGCAGGGTATTTTCCATTTCACCCCGCTCATTTGGCGTCAATATGGTAGATCGCACCTCCGATGACGGTCCTTCCCAGTGTTTTAATTGACCGTCTACAACATAATGTGATAAGTGCAGGAGATTATTGATCTGATATACTTCAGGTATTAAAACATTATCGGAGATAGGCATATATCAACGTTTAAAAAAATTATTAAAAAACCAAACCAGAATAGAGCATTACCAAAATAACGCTTTAATAGTTTAACAATTTACAACATTAATCATAATAATAATTTTTAGACACCGATTTTTAGCATTTCCAAAAACAATGTATATTTGCAACAAATCTTGATGAGGAGAAATTTGACTGATTGCAACCTCACCCAAAAAATGCTAAAGACAGTGAAAACGTTCCATTTTCGAAGACTCCATTTTTATAATATACTGTAGTTATGGCCTATCTTTTCACATCAGAGAGTGTGTCAGAAGGACATCCAGATAAAATTGCTGATCAAATCAGCGATGCGCTAATCGACAATTTTATTGCCTTTGACCCAGAGGCAAAAGTAGCCTGCGAAACCCTGGTAACTACGGGACAAGTCATTTTGGCTGGCGAGGTCAAATCAAAGGTCTATTTGGATGTTCAACAAATTGCGAGAGACACCATCAATAGCATTGGTTATACCAAATCCGAATACATGTTTGACGGTAATTCTTGTGGGGTATTATCGGCAATTCACGAACAATCAGAAGATATTAATCGAGGAGTCGATAAAGACAATAAAATTGAACAAGGTGCTGGAGATCAAGGTATTGTCTTTGGATTTGCCACTAATGAGTCCGAGAACTATATGCCCTTAACTCTCGAACTATCGCATCTCATTCTAAAAGAATTGGCGGTACTCAGAAGATCTGGACAGGAAATAAAATACCTGAGACCGGACGCAAAAAGTCAAGTTACCATTTTGTACTCTGAGGATCATCGGCCCTTGAAGATCGAAACCATAGTTCTTTCAACCCAGCACGATCCCTTTTTAAAGGATGAAGAAGCGATGAGCAACAAAATAAAGCAGGACATGCTCAATATTTTGATGCCAAGGGTTATTGGCCAGTTGTCCGAAAAACATCAAAAGCTCTTCGATTGTCCTATTAAATACCACATCAACCCTACAGGAAACTTCGTAATTGGTGGTCCTCATGGAGATTCCGGCCTGACTGGACGAAAAATAATTGTCGATACCTATGGCGGCCGAGGAGCGCATGGAGGAGGAGCTTTTTCAGGGAAAGACCCCAGTAAAGTAGATCGAAGCGCAGCCTATGCCACTCGGCATATTGCTAAAAATTTGGTAGCTTCTGGAATTTGCGATCAGGCTCTAATTCAGGTGTCATATGCCATTGGGGTAGCAGAGCCAACCTCGTTTTACGTCAATACAGCAGGAACCGCTAAAAATGGGTTTACGGATGATGAAATTGCTGCAATGTTGGTTAAGACCTTCGACATGCGTCCTGCCGCCATTGAAGACAGACTAAAATTGCGCCAACCCATTTATTTAGAGACTGCTGCCTATGGTCACATGGGACGCCAGCCTCAGACTGTAGAAAAAAAATTCAAACTCCCTGGCGGGGAATCCAAAACGATGAAGGTGGACTTGTTCACTTGGGAACGTCTCGATTATAAAGAAAAGCTTGCACAGTCTTTTGGTCTTAAACTTCCGGAGTAGATCATCTTCAGTTTTTGAGACAACAGTTATGTCCTTTTTGGACTCTTTTTATTCCAATCCATTGAGCTCGAATACACCTGCCAAACCATTATTTTAAAGATAAAAACGTTTTTAAAATCACTTGACTCTTTAGTTTTTTTTCCGATAGGCCTACTACACCCAATGAGGCAAGTTTAAAGTTCGTATCGCAACCTTAAAGTAAGAAATCGAGGCTGGATGAAATACTCAGTTGTGCTCACTGATATGTTACTTGTGTTACTCGATACTTGTGAACCGGTATCCAAGAGATTGGTCGCCTTAATTTCAAATTCCCATTTACTATCTTCCTTTTTATAAGCGATACTTGCGTCCCAAAAATCGAATTCGTTGAGCACACGATCTTCATTGCTGAACCTGTTTAAAGAATAGTTAGATCTTAAGGTTACCGACTTCCAAATGTAGGCGTCGAAATCAATTGATGGTGCTTTAGTATAAAACCTAGCGATGGTTGTTCCTAAGTCGTTGTTGGCAATAGAATAGCGATAGCCTAATTCAACATTGGGAGCAGATTTAAAGTTAGTTCTGACCTCGGCGCTATAAGACTGAGAAAAATTTTCATTCACCGAAACTCGGTCTTGAATGAATTGATTGAACTTGGAATAGTTGAAATTTGTATTAATCGACCCTCGTATCTTTCCAAAAGTCCTTTGATAGCGTCCTGAGGCATTCAACGACTCGTCGGCAAAGCCAGAATTAAAGGGCGAACTGGTCGCTATAACACTGTTGAAATTGGTACGATTTCTAATGTTGTCTATGCTCTTGTTGTAATTGATATTGGCAAAAACATTGGTGTAATTGAACAGGTTAAAACTGTAGTAAGAGAGTCTCACATTGTGAGAGAGGGCATTTTGTAAATCAGCTGATCCACTGAAAAACGAATTATAGCTGTTCATTACCAATCCCAATGCCAATCGAGAAACGTCAGTAAACTGTGTTCTCATGCTATAGTCAAAAGTAATTTGTTCGCTTTTCTTCAATTGCATCAAAACGTTTACCTTAGGTAAAATCTTGACAAAATTATCGTCAAAGGAATTCCCGAATTGGGTGTTTGAATTCCCAAAAGCGTGAAATGAAAGTCCAGGTGATAAGGTAAAAATACCTGTTTTCACTCTGTAAGCAAAGCCCAAATAGACATCACTGAAGCGGTAATCTACATCATTGGTATCTAGTCCGTCGTTGGTTAAAGGTGTCGAGTCGAAAGTCGCTCCTGAGTCCAATGTTTGAAACAAATCTGACTTAAATTGTTGTCGACTTAACAAGGTTCCAAAAGAAAAATTGAGATTACTTTTTTGATTCAACACGTAATAATAGTCTAGCTTGGCGTCTAGTTGATTGGACTTTAGTCGCTTGGATTGATTGGCTTGATAATTTAACTGGTCTGGGTCAAACCCCAAGCCCATGGCCGTGTTCTCATAAGTGTCTTTATTGTCAATAATAGCAGAGTAGACCGGATCTTCATCACTAATCAAATGTTGAGCTTCTAAGGCAAAAATATTCTTGTCGTCAAGCGTGTAATAATAATTTAAGTTTTGGTTGACACTAAATGGTTTAGACCCTTCCAGTTGTGCAGTTGTTCCCAATACTGAGGAGTTCACATTTTGAATTTGGCTTTCTTCAGAAGTACGTCCCAAAATATCGTAATCCATTTGATTGTTTGAATTGGGTTTAAAGGAGCTGCTCAATTTAAGCATGGCCAAATCACTTTTCTGAGTGGTTCTGGATTCTGTAGATTCATTGGGCAGTCCGAGCTCGGAATCGGTGTAAACCCTCTGATTGTTTTCCTGTAACATATTTCTGCTATGAGAAAAGATGCCAAAGCCGCTCAAGGTAAGGACCTCAGTTGGAGAATAGCTGAAGTTGGAGGCAGCAAATTTTGATTCTATAGACAAGGCTCTGTTGTTTTGTAGGCTCAAAAATCCAAGAGAATTTCCTCCAAGACTAAGATTGGTTCCACTGTTCGAACTAGGGTTTCTGAAACCTCCTGAAAATCTGAAATAATCGGAGCGTGTAAATGCTACTTCACCTAAATTATTCAAATCACCTATAACATTGATACTGTATTTTGGATTGTAATAGAAAAGCTTGGGTTGCAGTAAATATAAATCTTCGGAGGGAGACTGACCTCCCCCTGCAGTAAGGTTTCCAAACCAAAAGTTCTTTTTCCCTTCTTTAAGTTTGATGTTTAAAGCAATGTTATCTTGATTATTGGAAACCCCGCTCAATTGACTAACTTCAGAGAAATTCTTCAACACCTGAACCTTGTCAACAGCATTCGCCGGAATATTTTTGGAAGCCAACTTTGTATCTCCATCGAAAAAATCCTTGCCATCAACCATAAGTTTGGTAACTGCCTTTCCCTCAATTTCGATTTGTCCATCATCCATAATTTCCACGCCTGGTAGGTTCTTTAGGACATCCTCCAGCTTTCTTTCTGAACCTGTTTTGAATGAATCAGCATTATAAATGAGCGTATCTCCCCTGACTGATACTGGCATCTCATAGACCAATTCTACAGCATCAAGAGAATTGTCATTGAAAAGAGTAAAATCTCTTATCACATCCGATGTGCCTGTTTCTAGAGTAGACTGTTCTGTTCTCATCCCGATATAACTGATCATCAAAGTATAGGTGGTATTGGGCTGCAAATTTACCTTGTATTGTCCAGCACTAGTGGTAATGGCATAACCTTGCATGGCTTTTGTAGCCTGATTGATTGCAATGACATTGGCCAATTCTAACGGCTGTCCAATACTATCTTTTATTACACCCTCTAGCTTAATCTGAGCGGAGACAAGGTTACCAACTAATAGGAATACAAACAATATGAAAACATTTTTGAATTGAAAAATATTGCTCTTTTGGATTAGTCTGTTTGAAATCATAAAAATCTGTTTAATACAAAAATGTAATTGACAATGGGTATTTGTTGATAATATTAGTTTCTTCTGCGATTTCCTCCACCACGATACATCCCACGCATTTCTTCGGTTTTCTCTTTTACGACTTTGTCATACTCGCTTCGAGTGATTATTTGACCCTTGGTGGGGGCTTGAATTTTTGATTTTTGCTCAGGATTCAACACTATTTTTGAACACAAAATGGTCGTTCGGTCGTTTTGAATTTCCAAAATTAATCCTGGCAGTCCCCAAAACTCTCCAGGGCCGTGACTTACAGGAATTTGCGGAGTATACCAAGCTGTAACGATGACCTCTTTAGGGATTTCAATTTCATCACTAATTACTGTAGTCTTGGTCGAGTCCTTCTCAGTAGCTTTGGCTTCATTGGATTCATTTCTATCCGTACGGCGGCGCATACTGCTCCAATCTGTATCCGCCACTTTTTTAACCGCGGTTGCTTTGAAGCACAAGTAGCTTCCAATTTGACGGGTTTCAGTTCCCATTTGCCATTCAAAACTTTGAAGAGAATCGTTGATCAGAAATTGTTTTCCGAAAAATTCCTGATCTTGAACCATTTGGCCCTCTTTTATGTTTTTGTACTGAGGTCCAGCGCTGTAGTTGTTCATCCAACTCATCCAGTTTCCTCCAGACCCAGGAGCTTCCAAAACTTCTTCTTCAGAAAAGATAGATTCGGATTGATTAAAGGTCAAGACATAAGTTTTTTCCAACATGCTTTTCATGTTCTCTGCAATTCTCTTCTTCATTTCTGGAGACATTTCACGACCACCAAATCCTTCTAAATCCATAGAAGTTTTGGACTGATAGTAGGCAACGCCTTGAAAATCTTGAGCTTGAATTAACAACCCTGTTGTCATTGCAATACATAAAGTCAATGTGTTCTTCATAAAAAATATTTTGGATTGGACTCCTTGGAGTGATTTTAGTTTAACAATTAATTTCTGATTTTAATAGAAATGGCATGCCCTTCGTCTTTACCGGGTCTGCCTCTGTTTTCTTCCATTTCTTTAAATTTTTCATTTCGTATGGATTCGTATTCAGATTGGCTCACCTCTTTTCCTTTATTCGGCTCCTTAACAGCAATTCTCTCACTAGGATTAATAACAATTTGAGAGCAAAGAATGTTCGTGTCTCCATCTTCTAGCTCTAAGATCAGGCCTGGTAATCCTCCATATTCCCCGGGGCCATTACTTATTGGAATTTG
>JALRKI010000154.1 GCA_023254815.1 Flavobacteriaceae bacterium | reverse complement strand
TACTAATGTCTTGTTTATTGTAATCGGTATTTTCGGTGAAACTATTATCTAACCTGCTGGTGAAGTCCACCGGATATTCGACTACTCTTCTTTGAGGCAGTCCGTCGATCATCAAATCGCCATCAATCAGAACAGTGATGTAAGTCTTATCCGACAAAAACAATTGCCCAGTCTCCCCTTCTCTTATGGCCATCATGCCTTCAAATCCGGTGTATCTTGTGACAAATGCCCCAAGGAGAATGAAAATAAAAGACAAGTGTAAAATTAAAGTTGCCCACTTCTCTTTTCTGAGCAACTTATATTTAAAAATATTCCCAACAAAATTAACTACAAAAAATAGCATGATGCCCTCAAACCACCACGCGTTATATATCAATCTTCTTGACATCGGGGTTGGCGACGCGCCTTGGCCAGCATCGATAAATGTACCGACGGCCATGGCAATAGCAAAAGATATAAAAAGCAGGCCGGTAATCCGTGTGGAAAAAATTGCTTTAGCAAGTTTATTAAGCATTTTGGTAGTGCGATTTTTGCTTGGTAAAGATACTACAAAATCAGAGTTTGAACTGAGATTTATAAGCCAAAATCCTGTTGATTCATATTTTTAATTGATTAAATAGTTGCGTATTTTCGCCAAATGATATCTGTCTCTCTTGTAGGATCTGGAAACGTAGCCCATCACTTGGCTAAAGCCATATCCAATGCGCCAAATGTCGTGTTAGATCAATGGGTGGTTCGCTCTCCGAGCTCAGTGTTGATTGATGTCGATACCAAATTATCAGAAGAATTTAACCCCTTGTCAACTTCTCAAGTTGTCATTCTAGCGATTAGCGATGACGCCATTGCGGACTACTCGACCTCGTTGATTTTGAACAACGCCTTGTTGGTGCACACTTCTGGCAGTGTCAATTTGCACCACATGGATAAAAAGCATAGACGAGGCGTATTCTACCCCTTGCAAACGTTTTCCAAAAACAAACCACTCGATTTTTCGTCTATTCCCATATGCATTGAAGCGCTACAAAAAGAAGACCTTAGATTGCTGACGGATTTAGCCGCGGCCTTAGGATGTAAAAGTCAAATTATTTCAAGTGATCAAAGACTTGCGTTACATTTGGCGGCAGTTTTTGTCAATAATTTTTCAAATCAAATGTACCGTATCGCCCACGAGATATCTGATCGGGCAAGGTTAGATTTTGACTTACTCAAACCTCTGATTCTAGAAACGGCCATGAAAGTACAAGAACTTTCTCCTTATCGAGCTCAAACTGGTCCAGCGTTGAGAAAAGACCAAAAAACTATTAAAAGACACCTCAAACTTCTGGATAACGAAAACCACCGATTGATTTATGAATTAATCACCAAAAGCATACAACAAACTCATGGCAAATAGCTACAAAGAATTACTTCACCAAATCGACACTTTCGTTTTTGATGTTGACGGTGTGCTGACTGATGGCGGAATCCACATCACCTCTGAAGGGGAATTGACCAGAGTAATGAATGTCAAAGACGGTTTTGCTCTCAAAGCTGCCCTCCATGCTGGATTCAAAGTGTGTGTGATTACCGGAGGAACCAACGTTGGTGTACAAAAAAGATTAGAAAATTTAGGCATCACTGACATTCACTTGGGTGCTCATAATAAAATTGAAGTTTTTGATCGCTACGTAATGGAACATAATATTGATTTGAACCGATTAGTTTACATGGGAGATGATATTCCAGACTTTCCAGTCATGCTCAAAGCAGGCTTACCTTGTTGTCCACAAGATGCTTGTCCCGAAATTAAATCCATTTCCAAATACGTTTCACACAAAACCGGAGGACAAGGTGCCGTGAGAGACATCATTGAGCAAGTTCTAAAAGTTCAAGACAAGTGGATGACCAATTTTGAAGCTCAAAATAATTAAAATGACTTTATCAGAGAAGCTCAAGCCATTTCGACTTATCCTTGCGTCAAAGTCTCCTAGACGTCAAGAAATTTTGAAGCAAATGGGGCTTGACTTTGAAGTTCAGATCAGATCTGTAAATGAAGTATTTCCCAAAGAATTGAAGGGTATAGACATACCTATTTATTTGGCGCAATTGAAAGCCCAAGCATTCGATCAGCAGCTCGAATCTAACGATATTTTGATTACAAGCGATACTATCGTTTGGTGCGAAGGAAGTTACATGGGTAAACCCACAGATTTTTCAGACGCCAAACGACTTTTGAAACAACTAAGCGGCAAGGCACATGAGGTGTTTACGGCTGTCTGCATTCGAACCATAGACTCACAATCGGTTGTAGTGGATACTACCAAGGTGCATTTCAGAGTACTGACCGATCAAGACATTGAGCAATATATCGATGAATTCCAGCCTTATGATAAAGCTGGAAGTTATGGAGTTCAGGACTGGATTGGATTAGTCGCTATCCACAAAATAGAAGGGTCCTACTTCAATGTGATGGGATTCCCTTCTCATCTTGTTTACAGTGAACTTGAAAAAATGGTATCACAGTTAAATCTAAAAAATCAATATGTCTAAGTACTTGTATTTTAGCCTATTTACTCCTCTAATTTTGTCCCTATTTTCTTGCCAAAACCAAAAGGAAACCGCTGTTATTACTGAGCCAATAAGGAGTTTGTCTCAAGAATTTCGCACCTATTGGTATCAAGGATCAGCAGAAATCAACAGTTTTGATTTAATTCAAGAACGTTATGGCGAGTCTCATCAAGGAGATGCCGTTCTCATTTTTGTCACAGAAGATTTTTTGAAGGACGAACAAGTTAAGGCCAATTTAAGAACCCCAGAAGTGATTCCAGTTTTGAAACTCAACAGTACTAAATCTTTTCAAACTGGCATTTATCCTTACAATATCATGGAATCTGCATTTTATCCAGTCAAAGAATTTTCTAGGGGCATCAAAGTAACCAGCAGTGTTCAAGAGTGGTGCGGGCAAACTTACGCTCAACTCAATAATAAAAACGGTTTCACCATTGAGGTCCATTCATATTTTGAGGGTGAGGCAGATCAAAACTTCACACTTGATGAAAACGTATTAGAAAATAGCCTTTGGGCAATTATTAGAATCAATCCTGAAGAATTACCACTAGGCCGTTTCCAATGTATCCCAGACTTTTCCTATATGCAAATGTATCACAAGCCCTTCAAGGCATACGAAGCCCGCGCTGAGTTGACTCAAGACAGCTTGAGTCATTATCAAATTTCTTATCCTGATTTGGAACGAATTCTTACTATCGATTTTGAGAAAGAACATCCCTATGACATTGTAAGTTGGCAAGAAACCCATACTGAAACAGGGCTGAAAACAATTGCCAAACGTAAGACCAAACTTCAATTGCCCTATTGGCAGTTGAATAAAGTTAAAGATTCAGTTTATCGAGATTCCTTAAAATTGAAATAATTTCATAAAATATGACCATCATATAATTGCTTTGTTTATTGGATATATTGATGTTTGCGCCGGGAGATAATATTTCTGTTACTTCTCTTTTAGGATTAGGTGGTTCAGTTACCT
>JALRKI010000153.1 GCA_023254815.1 Flavobacteriaceae bacterium | reverse complement strand
CTTATCTTATCAACAAGTCCGTCAAAGAAGCCTTGAATAAATTGCTCATTTTACACGCTGATCACGAACAAAATTGTTCGACTTCAACCGTCAGAATTGTAGGTTCGTCGCAGGCAGGATTGTTCGCATCACTTTCTGCAGGTATTTCTGCTCTTTGGGGGCCATTGCATGGAGGTGCCAATCAGGCAGTCCTGGAAATGCTTGAAGAGATTCGTTTAGATGGAGGAGATACCACCAAATTTTTAAATAAGGCCAAGGATAAGGACGATCCTTTCCGCCTGATGGGTTTTGGACATCGCGTCTATAAGAATTTTGATCCTAGAGCTAGAATCATCAAAAAGGCTGCAGACGAGGTCCTCGATGAATTGGGAATTGACGATCCTGTTTTGGATATTGCCAAGGCCCTCGAGAGTGAAGCCTTGAAAGACCCTTATTTTGTTGACAGAAAACTATACCCAAATGTAGATTTCTATTCTGGAATCATCTACAGATCGCTTGGAATTCCAGTTCAAATGTTCACCGTAATGTTCGCTCTTGGACGTTTACCAGGATGGATTGCCCAATGGCGCGAAATGAGAAAAGGTAAGGAGCCTATTGGAAGACCTCGCCAAATTTATACTGGGCCAACCCTTCGTTCTTATATCGATATTTCGAAAAGGTAAATTGCCAAAATACTATTGGTATGATAAGCTTGAGCGTAACAAACGAATTCGCAGCATTGCGATCAGTCGTTGTGGGCATTGCTCAAAGCAATGGCGGCCTACCTGATGCCGAGAGTTGTTACGACCCTAAAAGTTTGAGGCATGTTTTGGCTGGGACTTATCCACTCGAATCCGATATGATTGCCGAACTCGATGAATTTGTAGCAGTTCTTCAAAAATATGATGTCAAGGTATTTCGACCAGAGGTCATTCAAAACTACAATCAAATTTTTGCCCGGGATATTGGATTTGTAATTGACGACACATTTGTTAAATCAAATATTTTGCCAGATCGCGCTGACGAACTGCGTGCTATTCAATACATTATAGATCAAATTAATCCAGCTCAGGTCATTGAACTGCCCGAATATTGTCATGTCGAAGGTGGTGATGTCATCGTACATGGAGACAATTTGTTTATTGGAACTTATTATGGAAGCGACTACGCTGACTACATCACGGCAAGAACAAACAAGGCAGCGGTAGAAAAGCTGAAAGAAATATTTCCAAATAAAACAATCCGTGCTTTTGAGTTAAAAAAATCCAAAACCGATCCCTTATCCAATGCGTTACATTTAGATTGTTGCTTTCAGCCTCTTGGCAGAGGGAAAGCCATCATTCATCGAGAAGGGTTTTTGTACCCCCAAGACGCACAGTGGCTGATTGATTATTTTGGCTCAGATCAAGTATTTGAAATTGACGCCCTTGGAATGACTAAAATGCAATCTAATGTTTTTTCGATTTCGGAATCAGTAGTTGTTTCAGAAAAACATTTTACAGCTCTGAACCATTGGTTGAGACATCATGGATTTACCGTTGAAGTCATTCGTTTTGCAGAAATTTCCAAACAAGGAGGTCTGTTGCGTTGTTCCACCCTTCCCTTACAAAGGATCTGATAATGAGTAACTCTCTACTCATTTTATCCGGTATTTCAGTATTTTTATACCCATGAAGCAGCAGATAGAACATTATTTGTCCGAAGAGACAGTTGCTGCAATCCGTCCTTTATTAGTACAATACGGTCTTTTAGTGAAGATTAAAAATCCGAGAAAAACAAGACATGGAGACTACAGACAGTTACCAAATGGTTTATGTCAAATTACCATTAATGCTAGTCTGAATCAATACGCCTTTCTACTGACCCTTATTCATGAGATTTCCCATCATGTGGCCTATTTGACTTTTGGCAGGAGAATTTTGCCTCATGGCAAAGAATGGAAACGCACCTTTAACAATATTGCTCAACCTTTTTTAAGAGAACCGTTTTTTGATCACGCTTTGATTCCTATTCTAAAAAAGCACTTCCTTAACCCAAAAGCGAGTTCGGATACCGATGCGGTTTTGGCACTCGCCCTCAAACAGTTTGACCCTCGAAATGATAAAAACTATATCTTTGAATTATCGATTGGTGCACTGTTTAAAATACCAAATGGTCGTATTTTTAGGCGCGGACATCAGCGCGTCAAGAGATATGAGTGTGTGGAAACAATATCGGGTAGAACCTATTTGTTTAGCCCAAATGCTGAGGTAGAACTTATCGAATTATGACAAAAAAGAACAATAATTTTGCAGTAATAATGGCAGGTGGCATAGGGTCACGTTTTTGGCCCTTGAGCACCTCGGATTTTCCCAAGCAATTTCACGACATTTTAGGTACTGGAAGAACGTTGATTCAACACACTTTTGATCGATTGGCTGGATTTATTCCTCACAATCAAATTTTGGTTTTGACCAATGAGAAATATTTGGACTTGGTGTTAGAGCAACTGCCTGAAATCACGCCGTCTCAAGTTGTTTTGGAACCTGAAATGCGCAACACCGCACCGTGCATTTTATATGCTTCATTGAAGATTCAAAAAATTAATCCAGACGCCAAAATCATTGTAGCTTCTAGTGATCACTGGATAGAGGATAATGCCGCTTTTGAAGACAATGTGAAAGAGGCCTATTCTTTTTGTGATAATCATCAAGACGCCTTGATAACTCTTGGAATACAGCCAACTTTTCCGAATACAGGGTATGGTTATATCGAATTTGAAAAGCAGAGTGTTCAAACGGCAAAAAAAGTTGTTCAGTTTCGAGAAAAACCCGATTATCAAACGGCCAAATCATTTTTGGAGCAAAGTAATTTTTTGTGGAATGCAGGGATATTCTTGTGGCATGTAAAAGGCGTACTCAGTGCTTTTAAAAGCCAACAGCCCGAAATGTTCGACCTCTTTCATAAGGGTGAAGAAACCTATAATACTATTCATGAGCAAGACTTTATTGCTACCAATTATCCAAAGGCGCAGGACATTTCTGTTGATTTTGCAATTATGGAAAAGTCATCAAATGTTTATGTTATTAAGGCTAAATTTGACTGGAATGACTTGGGTACTTGGGGCAGTCTGTATGACAGAATGAGCACGAATAGTCAAGAAAATGTTGTAATCAACGCTCGTGTTCTTTTGGAATCGAGCGAGGGTAACTTGGTTAGAACTGACGGCAACAAAATTGTTGTAGTCAATGGATTAAAGGACTATATCATTGTCGATAGAAAGGATGTTTTGCTCATTTATCCAAAATCGAAAGAGCAAGATATCAAGTTGGTCATGAGATCCTGTCAAATGAAGTATAAATAGATAATTATAGATATATTGTATGGCACCAATTGAGCCCGTAGAAAATCAAAACGACCTTCAAAGGGAAAATTTAAAGCGCGAAGCCGCTGGGCTTTGGAAGACTTCAATCATTTTCATTTCAAACCTTCTTGATTTTAGAAATGATACCGATAAGGACGCAACCATTTCGGCTATTAACAGCGATATCCCATTTAGAGGAGCTACTGCATGGATATTGATCTGTTCGGTATTTGTTGCTTCAATTGGCTTGAATGCCAATTCTCCTGCTGTAGTTATTGGTGCAATGCTTATCTCACCCCTAATGGGTCCAATTTTAGGAATTGGTCTGTCGGTAGCCATGAATGATATTGACACCTTGAAAAAGTCCTTATTGAATTTTGCAGTAATGG
>JALRKI010000068.1 GCA_023254815.1 Flavobacteriaceae bacterium | reverse complement strand
CGAGTATCTCACCATCCTTAAAGATGCAATATTGAAGAATATTTTCAGGGAATAAATTTGCCAATCTCTGGATTTCATCCAAACTATGAACAGGAGCCACGTTGTGCTTTGATTGTAATCTAGGGATCAAAACTGAGTTCCAAAAAATATGGAAATCGGTAGTTTTAACAATTTGAAAACCAAAATTTTGGTACTTTCTGAAACGTTTCAATTTTGATTTATGAATACGATAGTTGTCAAAATCAATTGACATGGATCGCTCATTATATACATTAATGCCTCCCAGTTCGGACCAAATTAAATGTTGAAGATTTAATAAATGGGAATCATAAATAAAAGGCATCAATTTAAGATACAAAGTCTTATAACCCAGTTTTCTATAATAATCAAAAACCTTAATGACTATGTCCAAAATGTCTTGATGGCATTCATTCTCACGACAGAGTAACCCTCCAAAAGTCAAACCTTGATGGGAATATATGGTCTCATAAGATTGGTTAGCCGGGAAAACAGCACATAATTGGTCATTTCTGAAAATTACCAATGACCGATCTAGAAATCTATCGCTGTGATAGGCCATAAAATCTCGCTTGAACAAGAATACCCCACATGAAATTTCGTCGATAAACTTGTCCCAAATTGCTTTGAGATCTTGGTTGTATGAATAAACTGAGATGATGGCTATTGTTTTTGTAAATATAATAAACTCCCCGAGGTCTTGGTATTTTAAAATTAGACAGCGTCATGTCATCAAGAACAATTAAATTTGCTCAAAATAAATTCAAATGTCAACAGTCAACGTACCCAAATTAAAACATACTACCTCTGGAAATTTCTTCCTTTTGGCTGGCCCATGTGCTATAGAAGGGGAAGACATGGCATTGCGGATTGCTGAATCAATAGTAAAGTCTTCCGATAAATTAAAAATTCCTTACGTCTTTAAAGGGAGCTTCAAAAAAGCTAACCGAAGTAGAGTAGACAGCTTTACTGGGATTGGGGATGAAAAAGCGCTAAAAATATTACAAAAAGTTTCAAACACGTTTGACATTCCTACGGTGACAGACATCCACGAAATCAAGGATGCTCAAATGGCTGCAGAATATGTGGATGTGCTACAGATACCTGCATTTTTGGTTCGGCAAACGGATTTGATTGTTGCGGCTGCCAAAACTGGCAAAGTTGTCAATCTGAAAAAAGGTCAGTTCATGAGTCCTGAAAGTATGTCTTTTGCTGTGCAAAAAGTACATGACAGTGGCAACCCGAGTGCTTGGATTACCGATCGCGGAACATTTTTCGGCTATCAAGACTTGGTGGTAGATTTTAGAGGCATTCCCATCATGAGAAAGTTCGCTCCAACGGTACTTGACGTGACACACTCTTTGCAACAACCCAATCAATCGCATGGCGTCACAGGCGGTCGTCCAGAACTTATTGAAACCATTGCGAGAGCCGGCGTGGCAACAAATATCGATGGACTTTTCATCGAAACGCACTTCGATCCGAGTCAAGCAAAAAGCGATGGCGCCAATATGTTACCATTAGATCAGCTAGAAGGTTTATTGGAGCGCTTGGTAAGAATAAGAAAGGCAGTGAGTTAAACAAAAAAACCACCCAAAAGGGTGGTTTTTTTTATTCACTATACTCTATTAATATGGTTCAACCACATAGGTGATGTCATTAGTGTCACCGCCAGATTTAGTAATTTTAGCGATAATTGAAGACTCTTCTAACTCTCCAGTTACAACAGTAGTTACATTATGATGGTCTGTTGCTGTAAAGCGATATGAGATTGGGGTTTCTCCAAACCAAATATCCACGTAAACCACATAAGCCCCATCAGGATACCAATTTCCATTAAACCAATCTCCTTCAAATCGAGTAGTAGACCATGAATCCTCGTAAATAGTAGTCCAAGCCTCATCAATAACATACATATCCAAATCATTGACGTCATAGGGACCTTCCCAGTCTAAACTTAAAGACAACCACGGTTCTATAACACCATCCCCATCATAGTCAGCGGGGTATGCCACATCGTATAGTCCATTATTGTCTAGCAAAGTAAGATATACTCTGTTGGAGCTTAAAGTATAGGGATCTTCGCCCTCATTTAAAGCCACACCATCTATTTCAACGTAAACAGCGTTATCCAATCCAAAAAAATCATGGGGCCCTCCCAAAGACATTGCAGGCATTTCAACATGTCCACTTAAAGTCGTTTGGCCAGCTGGAACTTGAACCATAGCAACCTTATAATTACCATTATCTGCGTTTGTTGCCCGTACAGTTACGGTTGACGAAACGCTAAAAGACTGGGGCATAGTAGCCTCAAAATTAACGAATTGACCAGGGGGAGCTTGAGTTGAGTTTATCGTCAAAGTTCCGACCAAGGCAATTTTAACCTCTGTGTCAACATAGGCCTCAGAATAATCATCTTCACCACAAGACACCATAAGTGAAATTGCTGGGAGAATTAAAAATAAATTTTTCAAAGATTTCATAATAAACAATTTATAAGCAATTAATAACATAGAGTTGTCCCTTAGCTGGTGAGGCAGCAGAATAAATCAAAGCTCCCGCAGGGTCATAAAGTTCAAATGAGACTTCGCCGGGATAAGCATCACCAAGAAAATCCCAAATCCATTGCTGAGTCCCAGGTGCAATTGTAATGTTTACACTTTCGTAAACATAACTTGGGTAACAGCCAGGCTGTTGAGAGACAGTACCCCAATAATCACAAAGGGCATGGTATTGAGGAACACCATCAACAGTAATGCGTATTCCTTGACCTTGCCAACCGTCTCCATAACCATCGAACATATCTAAGGTATAAGTGCCTGGAACGGGTGGACAGTCCACGAATAGAAGAAAATCAAAACTCATAGCGCTTTTGTAGGCTGGAATATTAGTCAATTGACCTTCAGTATTGCCTAACCCTACCGTACCATTTTCGGAATCATAAGAAGGATTTTGTCCATAGAAAATGACACCGTCGTTTCTAGTTACTTCGGCAGTAAAATAAAATTTGTCTCCATAATTGAAACTAGCCGCGTCTACCCCCAAAGCTTCGGCAACAGCCTGAGCTGTCAAGTTCAAAGTAGCGGGGAAGGAAGAAATAGTCAGGAAATCTTCGGCCACATGGAGTGACCCTGAAAGATTGGCGTACACAGTTAATGTATAAGACTTGATATTCCCATTGGCATCATATACACCCTGAGAAATATTAAAATCCACATCTTGATTTGGAGCAATGGCATTTTCATTCACAAATCGAACAAAAGCGCCATTCTCAAGTTGATGATGAGATGGATTGCGAAAAGTACTTTTATCCGTGGTGCATGAAGTAAGTGCGATACTCACGACCGTTAATAAAAACAATGTTTTTTTCATAATAGAAAGTTTTAAAATAATTCAAATTAATCGATAAAGCCAGCTGGGTTTGTATCCCAAAAAACTTGATCTGTGAGTGATTTCTGCACTAAGTCAGGATTGGAATTAGAAGTCAATTCAGAACTTGGCAGATAGAAACTTCTTGGAAAGGATGTCCCAGCGATAACAGAAGCTTGTAAATCAGGATAGCCAGTTCGACGATAATTGTTATATGCTTCCAAACCATTGCCATATAGAGCAATATAGTATTCG
>JALRKI010000027.1 GCA_023254815.1 Flavobacteriaceae bacterium | reverse complement strand
ACGTCGTGAAGTCCCTCTGAGAGGCTTTGCTTCACCAGTAGAAAAGGGTGGGAAGTTGTAATGAAGGTAGAAGGTTTCTTCACCTTGGTAGGTAGCCATGTCCAATTGATTGGCTTCTCTTGAGGTTCCCAAAGTAACTGTGGCTAAAGCTTGAGTTTCTCCTCGTGTAAAAATTGAACTTCCATGAGTAGCCGGCAAATAATCTACTTCACACCAAATCGGTCTAATTTCATCAGTTTTTCTGCCATCTAAACGAAGTCCTTCAGATAAAGTCAATTCTCGAATAGCATCTTTTTGTACTGACTTGAAATAGTTAGAAATTTCCTTTTTAAATTCCAACAACTCTTCTTCAGTAAATAGCGCGTTGACTTCATCTTTAATTTCATTGAAAGCTGCACTGCGTTCTACCTTAGAAAGGCCTTTTTTGGCCACTTGATAACACTTATCGAAAGCCGCCTCTTTGATCTTTTTCATGAGATCAGCGTTTTCTTCAACTTCAATAACTTCGCGTTGAGCTTTTTTGCCGAAGGCTTCTGCCAATCGAACTTGAGCGGCAATCTGAATTTTAATGGCTTCGTGAGCAAATTTGATGGCGTCTGCCATTTCTTCCTCCGAGCATTCTTTCATTTCGCCCTCTACCATCATGACAGAATCGTTTGAAGCACCTATGATCATGTCGATGTCAGAAGATAACAATTGTTCCCTTGTTGGATTAATCACAAAGTCTCCGTCGATTCGGGCTACGCGCACTTCAGAAATTGGGGTTTCAAAAGGAATATCGCTCAATTGAATGGCGGCGGAGGCTGCCAAGCCTGCTAAGGCATCTGGCATGACGTCTTCGTCGTGTGACATCAATTGAATCATCAACTGAGTTTCTGAATGGTAATCTTTCGGGAACAACGGTCTCAAGACACGGTCAACGAGTCGCATCACCAAAATTTCTTCATTGGATGGTCTCGCCTCTCTTTTGAAAAACCCACCTGGATAGCGTCCAGCAGCTGAGAATTTTTCGCGATAATCAACCGTAAGAGGCATAAAATCGACATCTGATGGTTCGTAATTTGATACAACAGTACACAGCAACATGGTTTTACCCATTTGCACCACTACCGAGCCGTGGGCTTGTTTGGCTAGTTTGCCTGTTTCGATGGTAATTTCTCTCCCATCACCGAGGTCAATAACCTCTTTGTAAACTTTTGGAATCATAAAATAGTTTTAAATTAAACAATGGTCGTTGTGTTGTTGCGGTTGTAGTGACCAGTGAAAAACTTTTTTTTGAAGCTTCTTCTAAAAAAAATGCCTTTTTTGAGGCGTTTTGCAATAAAAAAAGGAGCGCAAGGCTCCTTAAGTTTATTTACGCAATCCAAGTTCCTTGATAATGGCACGATACCTCAAGATATCTTTCTTTACCAAATAATCAAGCAATGAACGACGTTTTCCAACCAACTTTACCAATGAGCGCTCGGTATTGAAATCTTTACGATTGTTTTTTAAGTGCTCAGTAAGGTGATTGATTCTGAATGTAAACAAAGCGATTTGTCCTTCAGCAGAACCAGTGTTGCTTGCAGCACTGCCATACTTCTCGAACAATTCTTGTTTTTTTTCTTTTGTCAAATACATGCCAATATTATTTCAATGATTTTTATGTACAGGAAATGATTTTCATTTCACGACCGCAAATATAGAGTTTTTCGGGAAATAAAGAGAAGAGTGCCAAATTAATTCTCAACGGACTTTTTGATTCAAAATCAAATCTATGTACAGATTGACCTTCTCTTTCAGTTCCGAGCGGTGAGTAATGAAGTCCAAGAACCCATGCTCTTGCAAAAATTCGGCTGTTTGGAAATCGTCCGGCAATTCTTTCCCGGTGGTATCTCTAACAACCCTTGGGCCTGCGAAACCAATCAGAGCACCAGGTTCGGCTATGTTGATGTCGCCAAGCATGGCAAAAGACGCTGTGGTTCCTCCAGTTGTAGGATCGGTACACAATGAAATATATGGTATTTTGGCGTCTGCGAGTTGAGCTAATTTAGCTGAAGTTTTGGCCAATTGCATCAGTGATATGGCCGCTTCCATCATACGTGCACCTCCAGATTTCGAAATCATCAAAAAGGGAATTTTATGCTTCAAAGCATAGTCCGCTGCACGAGCAATTTTTTCGCCTACCACGCTACCCATAGACCCGCCAATAAAGGTGAAATCCATGGCAGCAATCACAAGGGATTTTCCTTTAGATTTGCCTACAGCTGTTCTCACGGCGTCTTTGAGTTTTGTTTTGGATTGAGCCGCTTTGAGTCGATCTTTGTAAGAGGTAGTGTCAGTAAAATTCAATGGATCTTTGGATGACATGTTGGCATCCAATTCTGTGAACCTCCCATCAAATAATATATCAAAATACTCTGCGCTCCCTATTCGAACGTGGTAGCCATCTTCGGGGCTGACATAAAAATTGTTGGCCAATTCCTCTGTTTCAACAATCTTTCCGGTGGGAGTTTTGTACCACAGCCCCCGCGGAGTGTCTTTTTTAGACTCGGTAGGGGTTTGAATGCCTTTGTCTTTACGCTTGAACCATGTCATATCCGCCTATTTTGACGCTAATTAAAGCGTGTTAATATTGTTGAGGTCTTCAAAAGCCTTTTTCAATCGGGTGTTG
>JALRKI010000134.1 GCA_023254815.1 Flavobacteriaceae bacterium | reverse complement strand
TATGACCTTGAAAAAAGCAGGTATCATTTCCAATTCTTTGAATCAAGTCAATTTCAATGAAAAGGCATTGAGCCAATTTGAAGGATTTTTATAATTGAGGTCTAGAGTCCAGTATAGTTTTGAGGACTTATTGAACGCAATTCATTTTTTACGTTTTCAGAAACCGACAGCCCTTCAATAAATTGTTGAAGGGTTTGTTTATTGACCGCCGAACCTGTTCGTGTAAGGGCTTTCAGAGCCTCATAGGGATTGGGATAACGTTCTCTTCTCAAGATGGTTTGAATGGCTTCGGACACAACCGCCCAATTGTTTTCCAAATCCCTATCAATGGCATCTCGATTTAGTCTAAGTTTACTCAAGCCTTTTAGGGTTGACTGCAAAGCCACCAAAGTATGTCCAATGGGCACCCCTACATTTCTCAACACTGTACTGTCGGTCAAATCACGTTGCAACCTCGAAACAGGTAGTTTGTTGGATAAATGCTCAAAAATGGCATTTGCCAACCCCAGGTTTCCCTCGCTATTTTCAAAATCGATAGGATTTACTTTATGAGGCATGGCGGAGCTGCCAACCTCATCCTTGTCAATTTCTTGTTTGAAATAATCCATGGAAATATAACTCCATAAATCACGGTTCAAATCAATTATAATTGTATTGATGCGTTTTAGATTGTCGAAGAGTGCCGCCAAATTGTCATAATGTTCAATTTGAGTGGTTGGAAAAGACCGATGGAGTCCCAAACGGTTTTGAACAAAATTGTTGGCAAATTGATTCCAGTCGATTTGCGGGTAGGCTACAATATGGGCGTTCATATTGCCTGTTGCTCCTCCAAACTTGGCTGAAAATGGGATTTGATTCAACAAATTCAACTGGGCTTTGATTCTAACCAAGAACACTTCGATTTCCTTTCCTAATCTTGTTGGAGATGCTGACTGCCCATGAGTACGGGCAAGCATGGGAACTGTTGACCATTCATCACTAAGTGACTGCAATTCGTCACATAATTTTTGTAATAAGGGCAAGTAAACATCCATTAGAGCCTGTTGAATACTCAATGGAACAGCGGTATTGTTAATGTCTTGAGAGGTCAATCCAAAATGAATGAATTCCTTATATTCACCCAAGCCTAACTTATCGAGTTTACCCTTTATAAAATACTCAATAGCCTTAACATCGTGATTGGTAGTTGACTCAATGGTCTTGATTTTCATTGCGTCTTCCTTTTGAAAATCTTGATATAAGGTTCTCAGAAGATGAACTTTTTGAGAATCTACGTTTTCTAATGCAGGTAAGGGCAATTCGCAAAGAGCGATAAAGTATTCTACCTCCACCCAAACCCGATAACGCATTAAAGCCGCTTCAGAAAAATAGGGCCTTAGGGTACTGGTTTTAGATCCGTAACGACCGTCTAATGGGGAAATAGCGTCTAATGACGAAATTGACATAACACCTTTTTTTAGAAGCGCAAATATACTGATTTACAACTGTTTTAGACGGATTTCTAAGGTATATTTAACAAGCCAATCGGCTCAATACATAAATGACATTTTTAAATCAAGGCTTCTATATAATCAGTCAAAGATTAAAAGAAGTCGTCCAACAACCCACCTACAGACTTCCCTAACAATTCTTTTAAGGCGCTGCCTTTACCATTGATATTTTTGCTGAACAGATCGGTAACAAAGGGAATAACGACCAATTTGATTTTAGTGGCCGTTTTTTTGTCAAATCCTTTGGAAAGCAAATTCGTCAGCAGGTTGTCAGCAAAACCTTTCAAGAGACTTTCAGAAGACTTGGTGTTTTTTTCTTTTGAAAAAAGATTGAGAAGCGTATCCATGCTCAAATCTTGAACTTTGTCTACAAAAGTATTGCCAATGGCTTCTTTTGTGCTATCCACTGTTTTGTTAACGTCTTGAGCCTTTAATCCAAGCTTGTCTTTAATGAGCTTAGCGAGATCGTTTTTATGACTATCCAATAGAGAAGTTAAGTCCATAATTAGGGGTTTTGATTGAAATTGATAATTATTCTATTTTTTCATTGTCTTTGACAGCTCTACTTTCACATCGATTACACAAATCAGTAATGTTCTTTAGTTCCCTTGCTTGGGCTACTGTTCCTTCAAAAATTTCATTTGTTCTGTTTGAATTGATGTACGAGCAGCTAGAGTAGAGGTGATAACTTTTCCCTGTCTTTGTCCAGTAGACATAATCTACCCCGTTATTAAGAGATTTAACCTGCTCTGTTTGTTCTGCATATTGTTCAATCGAAGGAGGGTTGAAGTCAATACCAATATATGATGCGACAAGGAGTGCTACAACCGCTATGGCCCCAACAACCCCTTTTTGCTTTCCAGATAAATTTTTGTTGGTAAATATTAGAATTATGACAGGAAGAAATGCAATCACAGCAATGATGAGTCCTAATTGATTTTGGACAAAAAACATAAAAGTATTCTTCCTTGAAGCGGGATTGAGACGGTTGGCCTTTTTCCAAAGTAAAGAACCAATCACGACAAAAATTAAGTCAAGCACTATAAAAACGATTAACCAGGTCATCTGAACTGGGGCTTTTGTTAGAAGATAAATTGCATAGACCTCACAAGCAATTGCTGCTGTCCAGGACAATACTGCAAACAAACGATATTTAGTTGCTTTCGATTTGCTTTCAGCCGTGATTTCAAATTGATTTGAAGAGGAAGGTGTGCCTGCAGAAGCGCTCTGCTCGACTCGTGTTATTTTTTTTGAGGAACCATTAGAAGACATAAGCGGTGGTTTTTCCATCTTACAGAGATGGAGGTTAATATTCATTGATTTGGTCAAGTAAAAATAGTGGATTTTATTGTTTGAGTCATTCAAAAAATTGAGTTAATTGAATTAGTACATCAGAAAGTTTCATAATGATTCTTCGCTAAATTTAAAATTCTCAACATTATTTGTTTATTTTAGAGGTAGTTAAATCGAACCTAATCAAACCTATTTTTATGAAAATTCTTAAAAAAATTGTATTTGGCCTCATTGTCCTTGTTCTGCTTGCACAATTTTATTCTCCTGAGAAAAATTTGGGTAATTCCAATTTAGAAACTTTTTTTAAGGAGACTAACGCCCCTGTATCTCTACAAGTGGTTATCAAAACAAGTTGTACCGATTGCCACTCTAATCACACCAAATATCCTTGGTACAATAACATTACTCCATTGAATATTTGGCTCAAAGATCATGTAGATGAAGGCAAATCGCATCTTAATTTTTCTGTCTGGAATGACTACAGTTTAAAGCGAAAGGCCCATAAGATGGAAGAAATTATGGAGGAAGTTCAGGAAGGTGAAATGCCCTTAAATTCTTACACTTGGATCCATAAGGACGCTGTGCTTAACTCGCAGCAACTCAACGAAATGGTCAGTTGGGCTAAAGAAAATAAGATGAAGTACGAACTACAAGGGGGATTTGAAGATAACGACTAAACTTAATTTTCTTATTTTAGTAAATCAATTGCCAGAACCCACCTCCACAGCGGCTGGTCAACATTTGATTCAAGTACTAGAATCGCTAATTCCTATTGCCCAAACAATTTTAATTGGTCATACCGCTGATAAAACAGATCGATCCCATATTTTCGATTCAGAAGTTATAAGCTCAAAAAGGATTTATATTAACGATTCAGAATTTGACTCTTTTCTTGTAGATTTTGCTCCCCACATCGTATTGTTCGATCGATTTACGCTTGAGGAGCAATTTGGATGGCGTGTTAGCGAACATTGCCCTGGGGCAATGAGAATACTCAATACTGAAGATTTACATGGCCTTCGAGCTGCTAGACAAGAGGCTTTATTTCATGAAAAAGATTGGAAGGATGATGTCGTCGCCAATACAATCCTCTTGCGTGAATTGGCTAGTTTGTACCGTTGTGATTTGACTCTAATTATTTCTGAATTTGAAATGGAATTCTTGAAGAGTCTTGACGTGCCAAGTCGTTTAATTTCCTATGTTCCTTTTGGATTTGATACTTCAAACTTAACCATTTTTAATGGCTTGAAAACTTTTGAGGAAAGGAAGGATTTGATTTTTATAGGTAACTTTTTGCACAAGCCAAATTTGGACGCCATTGATTTTTTTGTGAACAACTTATGGCCTCGAATCAAATCAGTTCTTGGCGATGTTCAATGTCATATCTGCGGTGCTTATAGTCCTATAGTTAATAGACCAAA
>JALRKI010000126.1 GCA_023254815.1 Flavobacteriaceae bacterium | reverse complement strand
ATACAAATAATATCGACTAAGTGTCAATAGGCTCTTTCACTAGATCCTTCAACAAAATTAATTAAGGCCTGATTCACTACTCGGTGACCTCCTGCGGTCGGATAATTACCAGTGAAATACCAGTCTCCAAGATTTTGAGGGCAAGCGATGTGTAGGTTTTCGATAGTTTGAAATATAACTTTAACTTCACATTCAATCTTGTCAGGATTGATCAGTTCTGCTATTTTTTCTGAAATCATTTCAGATGAAAAAGGAGCATAAAGTTCTTTAACGTGATTAACCTGTGTGCGATCATTTATGATTACCTCAGCTTTGCATTTTTGATAAACCTCATCCAATAATGCAGTTTTTCCGTGGTCTTCCAGTAGTGCAAGCATGGCTCGGAAGGCTATAAGGTCGCCTAAATTGGCCATATCAATGCCGTAGCAATCGGGATAGCGAATTTGAGGCGCAGAAGAAACTACCACAATTTGTTTTGGATGAAGTCTCCCGAGGATACGTAAAATGCTTTTTTTCAGGGTTGTTCCTCTAACAATACTATCGTCTATGATGACCAAACTGTCAGTAGGCGAAATGACCCCGTAAGTTGAATCATACACATGTGCAACCAAATCATCGCGCGAGTTGTCTGGGGTGATGAATGTTCTCAATTTGACGTCCTTGATGGCAATTTTTTCTATTCTTGGACGACGGTTCAAAATGGTTTGGATTTGCTCAGTGGTCAGGCTGCCGTTTTTCGCTATGATCTCATCGGCTTTAATGTTGTTGAGAATCCTTTCTACTGTTTCGACCATGCCAAAAAATGATATTTCGGCTGTATTTGGAATATATGAAAACACCGTATTCATGATATCGTCGTCAATAGCTTTCATCACCTGAGGCAAAAGAAGTTGGCCCAATTTTTTGCGCTCTTGATAGATATCGGCATCGTTGCCTCGGGAAAAATAAATACGTTCAAAAGAACAGGCTTTTCGAGGCAGAGGCTTGTTGATTTCGGTCATCGAAACAAATCCATTTTTTTTGATGATTAAAGCGTGACCTGGGTCTATTTCACGAATGTCGGATTGACTGACATTAAAAACAGTCTGGATGGCTGGACGCTCAGAGGCAATCACAACCACCTCGTCATCTTGGTAAAAATAGGCCGGACGAATTCCAGATGGATCGCGTAACACAAAAGCATCACCGTGTCCTATTAATCCAGCTATGGCATAACCGCCATCCCATTTTTTTGAGGCAAGTTTTAAAATTTCTCCTACATTCATTTGGTCACAAATCAGTGGAGAGGCCGCTTTTTTGTCGTATCCTTTCTGCTTTAAATCATAATACAAGTCCAATACCGCATCATCTAAAAAATGACCTATATTTTCCATGACGGTGACCGTATCTGTATAATCCTTTGGATGTTGGCCAATGTCTACCAAGTCTTGAAATAACTCCTTTACATTGGTCATGTTGAAATTACCAGCAACAATCAGGTTTCGGTGCATCCAATTATTTTGTCTCAAAAAGGGATGAACGCTTTCGATGCTATTTTTTCCAAAAGTCCCGTAACGCAAATGGCCCAACATCAATTCCCCTAAATAGGGCACAGTTGCCTTTAAGCGTTCTGGGTCGTTAATCAAACTAGGGTCTTCTTCAAGAGATTGATTAATTCTCCCGTTGATTTGACTAAAAATATCTTTGATGGGTTGAGGTTCATTTGATCTCACACGACTGATGAATCTTTGACCTGGCGCGACGTCCAATTTTATACTTGCAAAACCAGCGCCGTCTTGTCCTCGATTGTGCTGCTTTTCAAGCAGCAAATACATTTTATTAATGCCGTAAAACGACGAGCCGTATTTTTCCTGATAATAAGAAAGTGGTTTTAATAGCCGAACCAACGCAATTCCGCACTCGTGTTTGATCACATCACTCATTGGCCAAAGGTATTAAATGTTGTAGTGATCATGAGCAGTTTTTTTAGTGTAATTCAATATCAAATTGCATCAGTGATTTAAGCACGCTCAATCTTCTTTGGATATCATGAGACTCAATCTCTTTCAGGCGTTCTGTCCCAAAAGCTTCAACACAAAATGAAGCTAATGCCGTTCCAAAAACAATCGCCGATTTTAAATTTTCAAAAGAGAAGTCTCCGGTTTTTGCCAAGTAGCCAGCAAATCCTCCGGCAAACGAGTCTCCGGCACCAGTAGGGTCGAATACTTCTTCCAATGGCAACGCAGGGGCAAAAAACACTTGTTCTCCATGGAAGAGTAGAGCGCCATGTTCTCCTTTTTTAATGATGACAAATTTCGGACCCATGGTTTGGATTTTATTAGCGGCTTTAACCAATGAGTATTCGCCAGACAATTGTCGAGCTTCTTCATCATTGATGGTGATGGCATCAACTCTGGCAATGACTTCTTTCAACGTCTCTAAACTTGTATTCATCCAATAATTCATTGTGTCCATGATGATGAACTTTGGATTGTTCATTTGTTCAATAGCTGCTAACTGCGCATCAGGGTTGAGGTTACCCAAAAGTAGGAGGTCTGCATTTTGATATTGTCTAGGCACTTTGGGTTCGAACTGCGTCAATACGTTCAATTCTGTCGCAAGGGTGTCTCTAGAATTCATGTCGTGATGGTACCTTCCACTCCAATAAAAAGACTTTTCTCCGGCAACTATTTCAACCCCGTCAATATTGATATTGTGTGACTCTAATGTATCCAAAAATGATTTGGGAAAATCGTCTCCGACGATGGCAACCAAGGCCACATCAACGTTCAAATGACTGGCCGCCAAACCGATATAGGTTGCCGCACCACCTAGTATTTTGTCTGTTTTCCCGAAAGGCGTTTCAATGGTGTCGAAAGCAACAGTTCCAACAGCAACCAATTGACTCATAAATTTATTTGTGTTATCCTACAAAACTAAACAATATGAGAGAAACACACATTCTAAATAAGGAGCTTTATTTTCTCCCATAATCTGCTGGAATTTCTCCCCAAGCTTTGGTTTCCCATTTGACGATGGTGGTGCTGTATTCATTGTTGTTCAACCATTGAATAGCCCGCCTCACCAGATCAAAAATCATTTTATTTTTTGGAGATTCTTGAAGTTTGGTTTTGCATTGCTTTTGTTTCACCCAATTGATGGCAATTTTAGAATCGCTATACAATATCATCTCGCTATTCTGTTGTTTGAGATAGGCCAAACCATGTACTAAAGCCAAGAACTCTCCAATATTGTTGGTCCCTTCCTCAAAAGGACCTTGCTTGAATAGGACTTTTTTAGTTGAAGTGTCCACGCCTTGATATTCCATAAGTCCAGGATTGCCCTTTGATGCCGCATCTACCGCAATGGAATTTGGGTTAGGGAGCCCAATTTTTAGAAGCTTGGCTTCCGACAAGCCTTGAGGCTTATCCTTTCTTGTGCTCATGAAAACTTCAAAAGGCATTTTGAAAGCACTTTTGGCCTCTTCAAATGTTTCAAAACTTTTATACTGAGCACCTTGAACATTATTGACCTGCGACTTACAGGTATCCCAGTTGTCAAAAACTCCTGTGTGGAGGCCCTTCCAAACCACATAAAATTTTGATTTCTTTTTAGCCATTCAATATTTGTGCTATAACGGTTGGAAAATGAAGCATTTCCAAATGATGTATTTTTTCTGCTACCTCATGGGCAGTATCGGTAACTTCAATAGGGCAGGAAGCTTGAAAAATAATTTGCCCTTTGTCGTATTGGGAGTTGACATAGTGAATTGTTATCCCAGACTCTTTATCTTTAGAGGCAATCACCGCTTCATGGACATGACGTCCATACATCCCTTTTCCACCGTATTTTGGCAATAAAGCGGGATGAATGTTGATGATTTGATATTGTTGAATGACTTCTGTGGGAATTTTGAGCAAATAGCCAGCCAGCACAATTAAATCTGGTCGAAATTGGCCTAATTCTATGTTCAACAAATTACCCTCCAAACAGGTTTCTTTAGAGAGAATGAAGCAAGGAGTTTTTAAGCGTTTACATCGGTCGATTACTCCCGCTTTGGGATTGTTGGTCAGAACACAAACCACCTCAACGGCAGGACAATCAGCAAAATAGTGAATGACGTTTTCGGCATTTGAACCCCCACCCGAAGCAAGAATCACGATTTTTTTTATGTTGGGAAAATCCGAATTAGACTT
>JALRKI010000075.1 GCA_023254815.1 Flavobacteriaceae bacterium | reverse complement strand
GAACATATCCCCATAGGTTTTGAAGAAGTGATGAGCTACGGTATGATTGGGTTTGTAGTGCCTCACAGTATCTACCCCTCTGGGTATCACTGTTCACCAGAGCTTCCTTTGCCTTTTATCAACCTTGCAGCTCAGAAAAATTTTATTGCCTTGTATCATATGGGAATATATGCCGACAAGACTTTGTTGGACTGGTTTGTAGACCAGTATCCAAAACATTGTAAACGCAAATTGGACATGGGTAAATCGTGCATTCGATTTAAATATTTGGACGACATTCCTTATGATTTGATTGGTGAACTCGTTTCATTAATGACCCCACAGCAGTGGATTGAACTGTACGAAACAGCATTCAGGAAACGTTGATAAAAATTGGTTTGTCCCTATTCTGTTGTTTCGCTATTCTTGCCGTGAAATTTCAATTCTAGTTCCGCTTGAAACTCTTCCATGACTGGCCGAACTGTGCTTTCTGGTAAATCGGCAATCTTAATGTACATCAAACCGTCCACAGAATTGTTGAACAGTGGATCAACGTTGAATGCCAGCAATCTGGCATTTTGCTTGATGTATTTTTTTAATAAAACGGGGAGTCTTAAATTCCCTGGTTCTACTTCTTCAATGATTTTGTCAAACTTGTTCAAATCATCTGCCGAAGCATCAAAGACGAATTCTTTGTCTGCGTCTTTGAGTTTTACTTTAAATTCTTTCTTAGGCCTCACAAACTGTGCAAAGTAGGGGTCGTAATAGTGTGATCGCATGAATTCGATCATCAAAGATTTTGAAAAATTTGAAAACTGATTCGAAATACTGACCCCACCAATCAAATATTTGTGGTCTGGAAATCTCAAAGTAGTATGTACAATGCCTTTCCAAAGTAAAAACAGAGGCATAGGTTTTTGCTGGTATTCCTTAATAATGTAGGCACGACCCATTTCAATAGATTTAGACAATAGGTCGTGGATTTCAGGTTCGAACCGAAATAAACTGTGGAGGTAAAACCCTTCTATTCCCCGCTGCATGTATATGTCTTGTCCTAACCCCATTCTATATGCACCGGCTAATACTAGTGCTTCGTCGTCCCACAAAAAGAGATGGTGGTAGTACTGATCATAGTCGTCTAAATCCAAAGCCTTATTGGTACCTTCTCCAATGGCTCTAAAAGTGATTTCTCTTTGACGTCCTATTTCAAGCAATAGGTTGGGAATCTGTTCGGCCTCTGCTAAAAATACTTCATAATTTCTACTTTTCAAAAGTCTTCCGTCATTCTCACGAAGTGCTGCCACTTCACGAATCATGGCTTCTGGATCACCAGGTCCCGCAATTTGTTTGGGACTCTTTAGTATCGGATTTCTTAAAGTAGATGAGATTTGGGAAATGATTTTTTCTTTGTCATCGAATGCCTTAGATAACATGTATGTTTTACTTCTTACAAAATCTGTAAACTCATCAAGAGTATCATGCTCTGATTGCTCATTTACTGATATTGGCTTTCCAATCCTTACCTTGATGGTTCTGTGTTTTTGAGTGAACAATTCTGAAGGCAGTTTGGCAGTGCGTAGCTTGTCGCTAATGCGCGAGAGCCAATAAAACAGTCGACTATTTTTAGCATGAAAATATATGGGGACAATGGGGACCTCCGATCGTCTAGCCAATTTCATCACTGCAACTTCCCATGGCTTGTCTACAATCAGTTTGCCGTCTTTATAGGTAGACACCTCTCCGGCAGGAAAAATCCCTAGAGGATGACCATCTTTCAGGTGTTGAAGCGCCTGCTTAAATCCAATCATGCTTGATTTTATTACTTGATGATCCTCAAAAGGATTTACAGGCATGATATAAGGCTCCAAAGGAGCAATGCGGTGCAGAAGGAAGTTGGCGATAATTTTAAAATCTTCACGCTGTTCAACCATGAGTTTCAATAGCAGCACACCGTCAATACCACCAAGAGGATGGTTAGAAACGGTGATATAGGGACCTTCTTTTGGGAGACGTTTCATGTCTTCGTCGGGAATTTCGAAGTGAATGTTAAAGGCCTCTAAGATGCCATTCATAAAGTCAAGTCCTTCCAGATGACTATTTTTCTTATATATTGTATTAATCGATGAAATTTTCAGAACCCGCAAGATAACCCACCCAAAAAAGGTCCCAATAAGACCGTAACCATCGGCTTTAATAAGCTTGGCGACTTCTTTTGCACTGACTATTGGCTGTTTCTTTGATTTAACTTTTTGTGACAAATTGAAGACGTTTAGTGGTGAGTTGTTTGATCAATACATCAGTTCCTTCTGGAATAAAATCAGGTCGATCTGTTTGAGGGTTTAGAACGGTATAAAGATTGACGTTCTCCACAACAGTCAAATCATATTTCGCCCTTAATTCGTGAAGCATAGCTTGTTTGTGATTGAAGGGATCGGAAAAACAAACGGACATGCTGATGGCAGAATTTTGCGTGAGCCGAATTTTCATTTGATAAGATTCTAATAAAGAAGCAATTTTTTTAAACTGTTTTTCAACGATATATGAAAGGTCTAGGGTACTGAGTGTAATAAAAATTTGGTTCTTAAGGAGCATATAGCAACAGATGTTTTCGGGCATCAATTTGTTTTTCTTGATGCAAGTACCTGGCGCGATTGGATCCTGAAATGATCTTACAAACAGTGGAATTTCTTTTTGGTGGAGTGGTTGCAAAGTTTTGGGATGGATCACCGTAGCGCCGTAATAGGCCTGCTCAATAGCCTCTTCGTAGGACATGTGCGGGATTAATTTCGTCTGATCAAAAAATTTTGGATCGGCATTGAGAATCCCGGGCACATCCTTCCAAACGGTCACTGCCGAAGCATTGATGCAGTATCCTATTATAGCGGCCGAATAATCGCTGCCTTCTCGACCTAGTGTAGTTGAAAAATTATTAGAGTCACTGCCAATAAATCCTTGGGTTACATAAAGTAGGTCCGGCTTGATGGTTTGAGTGATATTTTGTTGAGTTTTAATCAAATGAAGACCCGCAGTCCTGTACGTATTGTTGGTTTTTATCAAAGCGCGAGCATCGAGCCATTGATTCTTAATCCCATTATCTATTAGAAAATGGCTAATTATCGTGGTCGAAACAATTTCGCCAATACCAACGATTTGGTCGTAAACAAAATTGTAATTGGTCGATTTGTTGCTTTCCAGAAATCGGATGACTTCGTCGAAAAAACCGTTAACAGCTCCAAAAACAGCATGTTGGTCATTGTCAAAAAGATCCAAAAGAATGTTGCTGTGGAATTTCCGAACTTCTTGAAGAGCGCTACTAACCATTTTGCGGTCTTTGAAATAACATTCAACAACTTTTTCCAATGCATTGGTAGTTTTGTCCATGGCTGAGACGACTACTACGCTCGGCAATTGTTTCTGAGATTTCAGAACGTTTAGTAAGTTTCTAACAGCTTCGGCGTTCTTCACTGAAGCACCACCAAACTTAAATACATCCATTTTGAGTTTGAATAAATCGTTTCAATCCTTCTTCGTCCATCTGAGCCAAATACCAGTCTTTCAAAACTAGGGCTCCAGTTTTCTCATAAAAATTTATTGCGTTCTGATTCCAATCTAGGACTACCCATTCAACACGACGAACTTTTTTCTTTGCAGCATAATCCATAACCAAAGCATAGAGCGCACTTCCAATGCCCAATCCACGATGGGCCTTTTTGACAATCAAATCTTCAAGATGAATTGTTCTTCCTACCCAAGTCGAAAATCTGAAATAAATTAAGGCCATACCGAGGATTTCGCCAGCTTGTTCAGCAACAAAGCATTTGAACGCGGGCTGAAATCCAAAACCAGACTCTTCCAGTTCTTTTTCCGTAACGACTACCGCATGTGGCGATTTCTCGAAAACCGCCAATTCTCGAATTAAATTTAATATCTCTGGGACATCCGATATCGTGGCTTCTCTTGTACTGAAATGCATGATGGTAATATCTGGTCAAATATAGTTTAAAGTTCCCTATGATTTGAACTTGATTTATTGCGCTGTCAGATTGATTTTTGTGATATTTGTACGTAATTTTTTCATTATGCCAAAAATCAACCAAACTTTAGGTGAATTTATCATCGAACACCAAAGCTCTTTTAAGTATTCTTCTGGCGAATTGTCAAGATTGATAAACTCGATTAGATTGGCTGCCAAGGTGGTTAACTATGAAGTCAATAAGGCTGGGTTAGTAGACATTTTGGGAGATTTTGGAGAAACCAATGTGCAAGGAGAAGCTCAACAGAAATTGGACGTCTATGCACACGATAAGTTTGTCCAAACATTAACAAAAAGAAATATTGTGTGCGGTATTGCAAGTGAAGAAGAGGAAGATTTCATCAGCATCAATAGTATCGATGCCAATAATCAAAACAAATATGTAGTTCTGATTGATCCTCTTGATGGATCTTCAAATATCGATGTTAACGTGTCGGTGGGAACCATATTTTCCGTTTTTCGAAGAGTTACGCCAGTTGGATCGCCTGTATTAATTGAGGATTTTCTTCAAAAAGGAAGTGAACAAGTTGCGGCAGGTTATGTAATTTATGGTACTTCTACCATGTTGGTTTATACAACTGGTGCTGGAGTCAATGGGTTTACATTGAATCCGGCCATAGGTACTTTTTATTTGTCTCACCCCGATATGAAATTCCCCCCCGAGGGAAGTATTTATTCCATCAATGAAGGCAATTACGTTCATTTTCCCCAAGGTGTTAAAGACTATTTGAAATACTGCCAAAAAGAGGAAGGCAACAGACCCTATACCTCTCGATATATAGGATCTTTGGTTTCCGATTGCCATCGCAACATGATTAAAGGGGGTATTTACTTGTATCCCCAAACTGCTCAGAATCCTATGGGAAAATTGAGATTGCTTTACGAATGCAATCCTATAGCTTTCATTACGGAGCAGGCTGGCGGTAAGGCTAGTAATGGTGTCGAAAGAATATTAGACATTTCTCCGACGACCCTCCATCAAAGAGTGCCATTTTACTGCGGTTCCAAAGAAATGGTGAACGATCTAGAATCCTTTATGAAAGATTAGCTATGCCCTCATAGCTTCAGCAAAACTTTCGGCATCTTTTGACTCTTTAGCCATTTTGAGTGCTTTGGGTACAATTTCCGCAATATGATCGGAATGAAATCCTAATCCAACGGCAATTTTTTCCATCAAATTCACTTCATGTTCGTCTTGAATTTCATCGGCATTGACAATTTGAGCCAAATCATAGAGTCTCTCATAACGTTGTTCCAATGAATGAGGAGGATTGATAGGATGGCTGTTGTAATCAACTAAGATTTCATTATACTCGGTTGGCTCAATATTGAGTCGATGTGCCAGACGATTTAAAAATGCTTTTTCTTCTTGTGAAATTTCCCCATCGCCCATAGCCACACGAACAATGGCAGCGAAGTGGTCTTTATTGCGTTTTTGAAAACCTGAATCAAATAAATCAGAAATGGACATAGTCTTTTTTTAAGCACCTCAAAGATACATCAATCGTCGTTTTTCATACAGAAAAAATCAAAAAAATTGAACACAGCAAGCTATATTTGCTCAAAAATATGTCATTGGGTAAAGCCCAAATTTTAGTGGAGTTTGAACGGTCTTTGCCTATGCAAAAATTGAGGGAAACCTTGCTCCAAAATGAAAAATCAGTTTCAATTTCTGGATTAGTCGGTTCTGCAGCTTCTGTAGTAGCGGCATCTGTCTATTTGTCAACCCATAAATCCTTATTGCTTGTGATCGGCGACAAAGAAAAGGCGGCATACTATCTCAATGATTTAGAACAATTATTACCGGACGCTGAGGTACTTTTTTTTCCTTCCAGCCACCGTCGACCCTATACTTTAGAACAAACAGAAAATGCCAATGTGTTGATGCGTACTGAGGTGCTAAACACTATTGTTAATTCCAAAAAACCGACCATAGTAGTCTCATATCCAGATGCTTTGTTTGAAAAGGTAATAACTCAGAATAACTTGATTCAACAAGCCCTTCATATTTCGGTAGGTGAAAAAATTACCTTAGATGACCTCAATCAAACCCTGTTCGATATGCACTTTGATCGAGTGGATTTTGTAGTTGAACCCGGTCAATTTTCCGTTAGAGGAGGTTTGGTGGATGTATTTTCATTTTCTCATGATTTGCCCCATCGCATCGAATTCTTCGGAAATGAAATTGAGTCCATTCGAAGTTTTGATTTGGAATCACAGTTGTCCATACAAAAGACCAATGAAGTCAAAATTCTCCCCAATCTGGAACTAAAGAACCTTGACTTTGAACGGGAGTCTTTGATTGAGTTTTTAGGTTTAAAAACTACTGTTTTTGTCGATCATTTTGCATCAATTGGGGATCGTCTAGACAACCTTTTTGAAAAAGCCGAAGTAAACTTTCAATCGTTAAATCCAGACTTGAGATACTCTCGTCCAGAACAACTGTTTTGTGACAGTAAGTGGTTTGAAAAGCATATCAATAAGCAGCAACTCATTGCGCTATCTGAACTGCCTAAGGCGCTTTTTCCAGACCAATTATCTGTAAGTTTTTCTACAAAACCTCAGCCGACTTTTAATAAGCAGTTCGAATTTTTGTTTAGCAATTTGAACACTCTAACCGATCAAGGTTATGCGAATTACATATGTTGTAACAATAAGCAACAGGCCAAAAGGTTCAATGACATCATGGAAAATGCCGAGCATTCGGCTGAATTCAAAACGATTGAACTGCCGCTTCATGAAGGATTTGTCGATCAGGATATCAAAGTAGCCTGTTATACCGATCACCAAATTTTTGAACGATACCAAAAATTCCACCTTAAGCACAATTTTGAAAAGGCTGAAGCCATTTCGATGAAAGAGCTCAATGCCCTTCAGGTGGGTGATTTTGTGACCCATATTGATCACGGTGTTGGCCGATTTGCTGGTCTTCAAAAGATAGAAGTGGAAGGCAGATTTCAAGAAGCCATTAAACTCATATATGCCGAAAGAGATATTCTGTATTTGAGTATTCACGCGCTTCACAAAATTGCCAAGTTCAATGGCAAGGAGGGAACTGCTCCTAAACTGTACAAATTGGGAAGTAAAGCCTGGATGGCGCTCAAACAAAAAACCAAGTCCCGAGTTAAAGAAATAGCTTTCAATTTGATAAAATTGTATGCTGAACGTCGGTCAAAAAGGGGTTTTCAATTTGCGCC
>JALRKI010000062.1 GCA_023254815.1 Flavobacteriaceae bacterium | reverse complement strand
CGGGGGGCTGCAGGGGCCCCTGGCACCCCCAATCAGCCTCCAGCCCCTATTTTTCGGTAGCCGGACCGGATTAGATCCCAAGGGGACAGGTAAGCTAAATATATTGCCAACAGCTGCGGCTGTGCCCCAAAGGGGCTTCTGGGGTGTAAATGTCGGGCGATTTTTGTGAGATTGGAATGTGGGAAACATAAACCCGTAGGACGCGGCCCAGCTGGAACCGGCAGCAGGGTGATTGTATGGCATTCTTAATTAGATTGGTCATGATCCGAATCAACTGAGTGCGGTCGAAGTTGGCATACACTTGTTCTTCAGGCAAATTGAGCGAAATCTTCTTTTCTGCAAACAACTCAATTGCCGACTTAACCACCTCTCCAACATTCAATTGTTCCTTTTTTGGCTCGGGTAGGTCAGCAAAACTAGAAAAAGCAGAAGCTATAGTGTTGAGTGTATCGATTTGCTCTAGCATCGATTGACAAAAATCATTAAGCTGCTGATCGGCCAAGGGGTTATCTGGTTTGAAAGTAGCTGCAAAACTTTGCAAGTTTAGCCGCATTGGCGTAAGGGGGTTTTTGATTTCATGGGCGACTTGTTTGGCCATTTCTCTCCAGGCCTGCTCGCGCTCCGAAGCGGCCAATTTAACCGCACTTTCTTCCAGCTCATCGATCATGTTGTTGTAAGACTCTACCAGTTCGAACAACTCTTGTCCCGCATCGACAGAATCAATCTTAAGGTTGCGTTTTTCCAGTCGGGTTTCTTTCATTTTCTGAGTAATGTTCATCAACGAACGAGTAATAAACCTTGAAACGAAGTACGCAAAGGCAATCGCTACAAAAAGCAATATCAAATAGGCCAATCCTAGTCTGATCAAAAACTCTCTCAATTCGGCATCGTTGAGAGAATCGTCATCAAAATAGGGCACATACAAAATTCCTATGGGTTCGCTTTGGTCATTTTTAAGCAACAAATAGGATGACCTGGTGACCAAATGTTCCTCGTCTTCTACAGCAACTATGCGATTTTCGCTTGACCGGGTAAGCTTGCTAACTACATCTTCAGGGATGTCATTCAAATGGCCTTGATTATTGTCACAATAATCTGTGCACAACAACAAACGTCCATCTAAAGTGTACAGACTGACCGCAATGTTCTGAATGTCTGCAATTTCAAACAATTTTTTTTCAAAAATTTTGGCGATGTTTTCAGAATTTGCAGGCAAATCGGACTGATCAAGGGAATAGTCAATACTTGCGAGCAACTGGCTTTCTTTTCTTTCCAATCGTTCCTCGTGATAGTCATTTGCTTGTTCATTGTATTGATAGATGGTAACCAATGCGATGAGAAAAAACGCCACAACCACCAACGCAATCATGAAGATAAAAATGCGCGAACGCAAGGATCGGGTGTGTGATTTGCCAGAAATCATGATCCCCTATTTTCTCTTGAATGGTTATATGATCTAATGACCCAATATAGACTCCCAGTCAATACGAGTAATCCTAGCAAACCATAAATCCAATTAATAGAGTCTTTTAAAAACTCCAGAAAAACAATTACAACTAGAAAAAAAATGGCTCCCCCATTCCAAAGCCTCATACGGAAAGAGGAGTGTCTGAAAATATTTTTTTGCAGTTCTCGATACATCTGGTTCAATTTGAGATGGTATAAAATCAGCCCGAAAACAAAAGTCAATTTGAGCCACATCCAGGGTTGCCAAAGCCATGAAGGAACGATTGCAATTAATACTACGGCAAAAATGGCAGCCAAAATGGCCGATGGCCAAGTCATAAATAGCCATAAACGCTTTGACATCATTTTGAGTTGTTTGCTCAAAATGTCCTTCTCCAAAGGGGATTTGTCTTGAGCTTCAATGTGATAGACAAACAATCTCGGAATATAAAACAACCCTGCAAACCATGTCACCACAAAAATCAAATGCAAAGCCTTAAAATGGAGAAAGTAGTCGGCCATGGAAAATTTTAAAACTTAAAAATACTCAATTATTTCAAATAGGGGTGTTTAACCTGCGCTTGATTTCTCGATTCAAAAACCAACTGGTCAATAGTGTCGACAAAACGTCAGAGACTGGAAAAGCCACCCAAACTCCTGTTGTTCCAAAGTATAAGGGCAAAATTAGAACCAACGGAATAAAGAAAAATCCCTGTCTAGACAAGGTAAGGAGTAATGCTGGCGTTGCCTTACCAACGGCCTGAAAATAGGCCGCTCCAATGAGTTGAATGGCAATGATTGGAGTTGCGGCAAATACCCATCTCATGGCGCTTGGAGTTTGCTGTAAGACTGCTTGATTGTCCGTAAACATTCGTGTAATGGCTTCTGGAAACGTCATCAATAACACAAATATCAAAGTAGCCAAGATTGACGCGTACTTCAATGCTGTGTAGATTGTTTCCTTGACTCGTTCGTATTGCAAGGCGCCATAGTTATACCCCGCAATGGGCAGAAACCCTTGAGTAATGCCGAAAATGGGAAACAGGGCGAACATCAACATTCTTCCAACAATGGCATAGGCGGTAACCGAATCTTCTCCTCCCAAATCAAACAAAATAGTATTCATCAACAGGTAAGTAACACTAACTATAGCTTGTCTGGACAAGGTTACAAATCCGAGAGAACTGATTTCCTTAACTATGGACAATTTCAATCGAAAATGAGTCCAATTAATTTTTAAGGCTGAGTTTTTTGAAAGAAAAAACCAGAGAATGTACACGAAACATAAAATATAGGAGGCACTAGTGGCCAAAGCCGCACCGAACATTCCCATATTCAAAAATTTAATGAATACGACATCCAATACAAGATTAGAAACTGAGGGGATGAGCATGGCCCACATGGCAAATTTTGGCTGACCTTCAGCTCTGATAACGTTATTGCCCATCATACTAAATCCCAAAAACAAGACTCCCCACAGCAATACTGTGTAATATATCTTAGCTGGTTCAAAAATTAGTCCACGCCCTCCAAAAGCTGTCACAATACTGTCTGTGTAATACAAGCAAAAAACTACCAGAGCAATAATAAGTACGAAGGTGAGCGTAATTTGATTACCAAAGGTCTGAAGGGCCTTCTCTTGATTCTTTTGGCCTAAAGCACGTGAGAGGATTGAAGATCCTCCAATACCAATTGACATTCCCAAAGCGGCAACAAAAAAAGATACGGGGAGAACCACGTTGATAGCAGCGATGGCTACAGAGCCTATCCATTGGCCAACAAAAATTGTATCGACCAAAACGTTGAGAGACATCACCAAAATTCCGATTGAGGCAGGCACTGCTTGCTTGATGAGCAAACTCCCAATAGAATGGGTGCCTAATGCCGTTGTTTTGGATTCTGACATCAGGAGAAAGGTGTTTCGGTAGTAGCCCAGTTATCGATCCAATGCGGGTAGAATTCAATCTTTTGGGACTTGACAATCAAGCACGACAAGGTGATGAAAGATTCTAGTAAATACTTCTTCAAATCTGCAGGCAGCAGGGAGTCTGGAGAGCCCAAATTGACAGGTAAAATGCCATTGTTCATTGCAGTAAACTTTACCTACGAAGATACGGACATTATATATTTCTTTGGTGTGGTTCCATATTTCTTTTTGAAAGCCGAAATAAAATGACTGGCCGTACTGTATCCTACTTTAAGCCCGACCTCGTTTACATTGGACTCCCCCGATTCAAGCAAACGTCGGGAAAATTCCATCTTATAATCGAAAAGAAATTGGTAAACCGTTGTGCCATAGATTTGTTTAAATCCCTCTTTCAACTTGCGAAGACTTATTCCAACTATTTCTGACAATTCTTGCAAACTAGGGGGATCAGTCATCCTGCCAATGAGGACATCTTTGGCTTTTTTGATTTTGGCAACGTTTGAGGCATCTACCAAAAAAGGGCATTGCTCGACATCCCCATCGGCACTTTTGTTAAAATAGTGACTCAACAATTCATATACCTTGCCTCGGAAGTATAATTTTTGAATTGAAGCGTTGAGGTTAAAGTGCATTAATTGATTGAGAATGATAGCCATTGAAGGAGAAATTTGACCGTCTTTATAATATTTTTTATCCGCATTTTCTTCACTCAAAAAGCTGATAGAATCGGACTCGGAAGAAAACAAAGCGTGAAATTTCTTAATGGAAATCACAACAGAAACTACCCAAGTGTTAGGATCGAGATCCATCTGTATGGGCAAATCTTTTTGTGGATTGTAAAGTAACAAAGATTGGTCTTGAGGATTGTTGAGGACGTAGTTTCCTTCGTTGAACAACAATCTAGAAATTCCCTTTAAGGTAAAATGAAACTGCAAAAGTGATCGATCGACGTCATGGACAAACAGCTGAGACTTCTCCCTATCGTTGTTCGCTGAAAGAACGCAAAATCCAGGTTCAATTTCTACAATGATAAATTTTCCTTTAGCGATGTTTTCCATCTTTATTACCATTTAAAGCTAATGTCACTTTGTGTCTTTCAAGAATTTACGACTCCAAAACGACCGTAAAATTAAATGTTTTTGAATGTTTTTTAACGCTATTTCAAATTATTCAGTCCAGACAATTGAGGTTCTTTTAGCGTTATTTTTAGGTTTTCACCAAAATCATTGGGAGATATTTTGCAAAGGATAGCGCAAAAATTCTTGGCAAAATTTACCCGAATATTTCGTTCAAGACAGCTGCAAGACGCAATCCGCCTTTTTGTATTTGAGACCGAACAAGCCCAATATATTGTTCTCTGTAATTGTAACTCAAACGGCTATCGGCTGGAGTATTTTCATAAATTCCTTTCACCAAG
>JALRKI010000041.1 GCA_023254815.1 Flavobacteriaceae bacterium | reverse complement strand
AGTCGTCGGAAAGTCTATTTAGCCTTGGAAATGGAGCAATGGGTCAACGTGCCAATTTTGAAGAACGTTACAGCGGACCTAGCTTTCAAGGGAGTTATATCGCTGGGGTTTACTATCCAGATAAAACTCGTGTGGGATGGTGGAAAAACGGCTACCCCGAATATTTTGCCAAGGTCCTGAATGCCCCAAATTGGATTGGCATCGATATCAAAATTAACGGAGAATATTTGGATTTGTTCAATTCAAAGGAAGTAAAAAGTTTCCGCCGTGAGTTGAATATGAAAGAAGGTTGGTATAAGAGAAATTTTGTCACTGTACTACAAAACGATGTTGAGGTGCAAGTTGAGGTTTGCCGCTTTTTGAGTCTTAAATTTGACGAGGTCGGTGCCATTAAGTACAGTATTACTCCAGTCAACGTGCCGATGGAAGTTGTTTTTTTGCCGTATATTGATGGAGGTATTAGCAATGAAGATTCAAACTGGGACGATGCGTTTTGGGCCATCCACTCCTGTGGATTTGAAAGCGATTTGGCTTATCTCAGATCAAGTACACAAAAAACTAATTTTCAAGTGTGTACTGCCATGAAAACAAAACTATACCTCAATGACGCACTTCTTGATATTGCACCTGAACACCATAGTGGCGTGTCAATTGTTTCACAACAATACAGTCATCATGTTGAATTAGATCAGACAATTTCATTAGTTAAATTTGGTGGCTACACCACGGACTTTCATCATCAGCCGTCAGAATTGATTCAAGCATCAAGTCGCGTGTTGAACCAAGCCTCAGAACTGGGATTTGACTACTTGATGTCCCAGCAAAAAGAAACTTGGAATACCATTTGGGAGACTTCCGATATCTGTATAGAAGGTGATGTAAAAGCACAGCAGGGTATTCGATTTAATATTTTTCACCTCAACCAAACCTATTCAGGCAAAGATCCAAGGCTCAATATAGGCCCTAAGGGTTTTACGGGAGAGAAATATGGCGGAAGTACTTACTGGGACACCGAAGCTTATTGCATACCTGTCTACATGGCCACAAAGAATCAAGAGGTCGCTAAAAATTTATTGATCTACCGCTACAATCACCTCAACAAGGCCATCGAAAATGCGGAAAAATTAGGTTTTTCTGGAGGCGCTGCCTTGTATCCAATGGTAACCATGAACGGAGAAGAGTGCCATAATGAATGGGAAATTACTTTCGAGGAAATACATCGCAACGGAGCTATTGCCTTTGCCATCTACAATTATGTCCGATATACAGGTGACTGGAATTATGTCAAAGAAATGGGTATTGATGTTTTGATTGGAATAGCCCGTTTTTGGAGCCAAAGGGTCAGTTTCTCTTCCTCTAAAAATCAGTATGTCATGTTAGGAGTAACTGGTCCGAACGAATATGAAAATAACGTCAACAACAATTGGTACACAAACTATTTGGCTCAATGGTGTCTAAAATACACCGTGGCCTCTCTGCGGTCAATTGAGACCGAGGATGTCAATACTTTTAACACAATAATTGAGCAGAATAATCTCCAAGAATGCGACATTTCGAGTTGGCAAAATATTGCATCAAATATATACTTGCCTTTCGATGAAGACCTTGGTGTTTATCTTCAACAGGATGGTTTTTTAGACAAAGAATACCACATCACCGCCGACCAGCTTCCAAAGACCGATCGTCCTATCAATCAAAAATGGAGTTGGGATCGAATTTTGAGATCGCCTTACATAAAGCAAGCCGATGTGCTTCAAGGATTTTATTTTTTCGGCGATCACTTTTCAACAGATGAGCTGACCAAGCATTTTGACTTCTATGAGCCGCTAACAGTTCACGAAAGCTCATTATCGCCCTGTGTTCACAGTATTTTAGCTTCTAAATTGGGACGCATGGACCAGGCATACGATTTTTATCTCAGAACCTCAAGATTAGATTTGGACGATTACAACAAAGAAGTCCATGAAGGATTGCACATCACCTCCATGGCGGGAACATGGATGAGTATCGTCGAAGGATTTGGGGGCCTGAGAATTATTGATGGAGTGCTTTCTTTGAATCCTCAAATTCCTAAAAGCTGGTCTTCTTATTCGTTTAAAATCAATTTCAGAGGAATAATTCTTAGAGTTAAAGTTCATCAATCCAAGGTTAAAATATCCTCTGAGCAATCAACAAATATGGAGATTTTTCTGAACGGTGAATTAATTTCCCTTCAACAAGAGATACACAAAACGGCTTAACTATGAGATGCTTTTTCCTTCTACTCTTATTAGTATCATGCAAAGATCTAGAAACCGAAAACCTTTCTGTCTCGGTTCCATCTGCTGATGAGGCCCAAAATCAAGAGGAAACCCTGCGGGTTGAACCCCCTTTTTGGTGGACAGGATTTAAGGAGGGCAGTTTACAGCTGTTAGTGCACTACAAAAATATCGGACAAGCAAAAGTTACATTTGAATATGCTGGGGTAAATTTGGTAAGGTCAAATAAAGCCGATAGTCCAAATTATCTTTTTTTAGACTTGAGTATTAGCCCCAAGACCAAGCCCGGAATTATGCAACTTTCTTTTTCTTTCGACAATGGTCTAGTCATCACATATCCTTTTGAAATAAAAGAAAGAGCCAAGAACTCGGATCAATTTATTGGTTTTGACAGTAGTGACGTGATTTACCTGATTACCCCAGACCGTTTTGCCAATGGTGACAGCAGTAATGACATTGTACCCGGGATGAACGAACAGGGAGTTGATAGGACTGATGGATATTCTAGACACGGAGGAGATTTACGTGGAATTATTGATCACTTGGACTATATCGACGAAATGGGATTTACGGCAATTTGGCCAACACCTGTTTTGGAAAACAACATGCCAAGAGCTTCCTACCACGGTTATGCCATTACTGATTTGTATGGTGTTGATCCGAGATTTGGAACTCTAGATCAAATGAAAATATTGTCTCAAAATTTGCATCAACGAAATATGAAATTCATCATGGATCAGGTGGCCAACCATTGTGGTCTTGAGCACTGGTGGATGAAAGATTTGCCGTTTAAGGATTGGGTCAATTATCAGGAAAATTTCGAATCAAATGCCGAAAATTGGAACGATGAGGTGACAATTCAATCCAACCATCGACGGACCACGAATCAAGATCCGTATGCCTCCAAATTTGATAAAGAGGGCATGGAATTCGGTTGGTTTGTCAAAGATATGCCCGACCTCAATCAGGGCAATCCTTTTATGGCAAAATACATCATTCAAAACAGTATTTGGTGGATAGAAACGCTACAACTTAATGGCATCCGCCAAGACACTTATCCCTATCCGAACAAGGTTTTTATGGCAAATTGGGCAGCTGCAATCATGAACGAGTATCCAAACTTTAACATAGTTGGCGAGGAGTGGAGTTACAATCCATTGCTCGTTGGCTATTGGCAGGAAGGTAAACCGAATAAAGATGGCTACCGGTCGCACTTGAAGTCAACTATGGATTTTCCCATGCAAAAGGCCATTATTGACGGTGTTAACGAAGAAGAATCTTGGAATTTTGGTTTTGTAAAAACCTATGAAGGGTTGGCCAACGATTTTGCATATTCCAATCCTAATGACCTTTTGGTTTTTTTGGATAATCACGATATGAGCAGGGTATATACCCAACTGGGTGAAAATCTTACCAAGACCAAAATGGCTTTGGGATATTTGCTTACCATGCCAAGAATTGTGCAGTTGTATTATGGTACTGAGATCTTATTGGACGACTCTTCCAATCCAGGCGACCATGGTTTGATAAGGACTGATTTTCCAGGTGGATGGTCTGGAGACCGCGTCAATGCCTTTACTGGCGAAAATTTGAGCAAAGAACAAATGGCCATGCAATCATTCACCCGTCAAATTTTAAATTATCGCAAACACAGTAAGGCCCTTCACCAAGGCACAACCACTCATTTTGCTCCAGAAAATGGCATTTATGTGATTTCTAGAACTTTTGGAGAAGAAACAGTAGTTACCATTTTGAACAAAAATGAATCCCCTGTAAAGATGATGCTGAACCGTTTTTCGGAAATAAATTTGAATGGCAAAACGCTCAGAAATATAGTTAGTAATGAAGAAGTGATATGGAAGGATGTTCTTCAATTAAAGGAAAAAGGCGTCATCATGCTTTCAACTGACTTAACCAAACAAAAAAAATAACATGCCCCGATTATTATTACCCTTTTTATTTTTAGCATTAGTCTCAAATCGCCTGATCAGTCAAAACATCACCGTTGTTCCTATTGAACTCAATTTGGCTGGAGGCCAGGTTCAAAGAATCCAAAAGTTTCCATCACAATTTGTTTCACCTCGAAATGTTGACATTTGGTTGCCTGAAAAATATTCAAAGTCTCAAACTTACGCTGTGCTTTACATGCACGATGGAAATATGCTGTTTGACCCAGCGGACACCTGGAATAAACAGGAGTGGGGAGTCGACGAGGCAATGGTAACACTTGCCTCCAACAATGTGATTAGGGATGCTATTGTAGTTGGAATCTGGAATGTTCCCGAAGAACGTCATGCGGATTATTTCCCTCAAAAAGCGTTTGATTATTTGTCGGAAAGTGATCAAAAACGAGTTTTGGAAGACGCAGGAAAATCTAATTTAAGTATCGCAAGTCAGTTTTCAGCGGATCGCTATTTGAAATTTTTAGTCACTGAATTAAAACCTTTCATTGATTCAAATTATTCTACCCAAACTGATATGAACAACACATTTGTAGCTGGTTCGAGCATGGGAGGTTTGATTTCAATGTATGCCGTTGCCGAGTACCCAGATGTTTTTGGTGGAGCTGCTTGCATCTCAACACACTGGCCGGGCATTGCACCATCGGATGACAATCCTGTTCCAAAGGCTATTTTTGACTACATGAAGGACAACTTCCCTGAGGCCTCTAATCACAAAATGTATTTTGACTATGGCACCGAAACCTTAGATGCATATTATGAAAAATACGCATCTGATTTGGACCAGTTATTTGCTTCTAAGGGCTATGTGAAAGGGAATTATGTGAATCTGAAATTTAAAGGTGATGCCCATGATGAGAACTCATGGCGCAGCCGCATTGATCAACCTTTAACTTTTTTATTGAGCAAGTCCGATGAATAAATCAAATTACATTTTTTGCATTTTTTGCAGTTTCGTTGCTTTTTCTATTGCTCAAAACCCAAACCGATTGTTTGAGGAGGTTCATGAGACACCTCAGGGAATAGAGGTACTGGTGAATGATGGCAAGTATCGGTTTAAGTTTTATAGCCCTGAAATTATCGAAACATCCTTTTTCCCAAAAGGTCAAAATTTTGAAGATTCTTCACATGCTGTTGTAATGTTACCTAACGAGGTTAAGACTGTACTTACTCAAACAGACCATGTCATTATGTTTCATTCTGATGGGCTATCAGTCAACATTCAGAAGTATCCATTTCAGATATCATATTGGTATCACGGAAATCAAGTCATTTCCGAAAAGACGGGTTATCAAAAAAACCAGACACACGAGACATTGCAGTTTAATCTGACACCAGATGAGGTACTCTATGGCGGTGGCGCCAGAGCCTTGGACATGAACAGACGCGGGTACAAGTTGGAACTCTATAATCGAGCGCATTATGGCTACGAAACTGAGAGTGAATTGATGAATTACACTATGCCCCTTATGTTGTCGTCTAAAAAGTACATGATTCATTTTGATAATGCTCCAATAGGATTTTTAGATCTGGACAGCAGTCATGACAATACCTTAACCTATGGCACCATTTCGGGAAGAAAAATTTACCAAGTTGTGGTAGGAGATTCTTGGGAACATCTGATTGACAATTACACCAATTTAACTGGCAAACAGCCAATGCCTCCACGATGGGCACTGGGCAACTTTTCAAGTCGATTTGGTTATCACTCCCAAGCAGAGACCGAGTATACGGTAGAACAATTCCAAAAAAATGGCATTCCATTAGACGCTGTTATTCTCGATTTGTATTGGTTCGGTAAAGAAATTCAAGGGACTATGGGCAACTTGGAGGTGTTTCGAGACTCCTTTCCTGACATGGAGGGCATGATTGGACGATTCAAAAGAAAGGGTATCAAAACCATATTAATTACAGAACCTTTTGTATTGACTACCTCTAATCGCTGGGAAGAAGCTGTTCAAAAGGACGTTTTGGCAAAAGACAGCATTGGCAATCCCTTTAAATTTGATTTTTATTTTGGCAATACTGGCTTAATTGACATCTACCACCCCAATGGAAAAGAGTGGTTTTGGAGTATCTACAAGGACTTGGACAAAATGGGTGTTGAAGGTATATGGGGCGATTTGGGAGAACCAGAAGTTCACCCCTCTAGTCTATTGCACTTTAAGGGTTCTGCCGACGAAGTTCATAACATTTATGGCCACGACTGGGCGGCACTGGTTTACCAAGGCTATGCTAGGGATTTTCCAAACAAAAGACCGTTTATTCTTATGCGGGCGGGATATTCTGGTTCTCAGAGATTTGGGATGATACCTTGGTCTGGAGATGTCAATAGGACATGGGGAGGTTTACAGAGTCAGCCCAAAATAGCCCTGCAAATGGGCATGCAGGGCTTAGCATATATGCATTCCGACTTGGGCGGATTTGCTGGACCTAATCTCGATGACGAATTGTATACAAGGTGGCTGCAGTATGGTGTTTTTCAGCCCATATATAGACCCCATGCTCAGGAAGAGGTGCCCAGTGAACCCGTTTTTAGAACCGAAAAAGTCAAAGATCTAGCCAAAAAGAGTATTGAACTGAGATATCAAATGTTGCCCTACAACTATAATTTGGCGTTTGAAAATCATTTGAAAGGAACACCGCTGATGAGACCATTATTTTTTGAAGAAGATCAAAATGACTTGTCCGAATGGTCGAGAAGTTATTATTGGGGCCGTGATTTTATGATTACTCCAGTTACTACCTCAGAATTGAAGGAGGTAGAGATTTATTTCCCATCCTCTAGCAATTGGTTTGATTTTTACACGGATCAAAAAGTGGTTGGAGGTCAAACCAAAACTATTGCCACCAACGAATTTAGCGTTCCAACTTTTATAAGATCAGGAGCATTCGTACCATTGGTTGAGACCGTCCAAACTACGGATCAATACAATTTATCTCGTTTTGATTTGCACTATTATAACGACCCAAAATTAACAAGCAGCCAAAGATCATTATACAACGACAATGGTGAAACTAATCTAGCCTATGAAGGTGGGCAATTTGAATTGTTAGAATTTGAATATAACAAGAGAAGGAAATACTCAAAATTTACTTTTGAAGCTCAGGTTGGAGAAAACTATGAGTCGGACATCAAGATTATAAATTTAATCGTTCATCAATGGGAAGACAAACCTTCTCGAATTACTGTCAATGGTCAAAAAATTTCAAACACCTCTTATGATTCCGAAAGTAAGACCCTGACAATACCATTGCAGTGGTCAACTTCAAAAGAATTGAACTTAAAAATCAAGTAAATGTAAATCAGCAAACTATGAAACAAATATTCTTTATAGCAATAGCTTTCTCGTTCTTTTCAGGGTGCAAGAATGCTTCAAATGAGACTCAAAAAAATCCACCAGTTGTCACTGATGAAATGATGGAAACAGCAATCATTTATGAGGCTAATATTCGTCAATATTCTCCCGAAGGCACTTTTGAAGCCTTCACCAAGGACATTCCTCAGCTTAAGCAATTAGGCGTGAAAATAATATGGCTTATGCCAATTTTTCCAATTTCCTTGACCAACAGAAAAGCCAAAGGAGATCTGTTTATTCATGACATTGCAGATCCTGAAGAGCGCAAAAAATATTTAGGAAGTTATTACGCAGTTTCCGATTTTAAAACGACCAATCCCGAATTTGGTACAATCGAGGATTTTAGAAAATTGGTAAAAACTGCTCACGACAATGACATATTGGTAATACTAGATTGGGTTCCTAACCATACAGGGTGGGATCATTATTGGATCAAAGACCACCCCGATTTTTATACTAAAAACGCTGCGGGTGAAATCACCGACCCTTTGAACGAAGAAGGAAATTCTATGGGATGGCAGGATGTGGCCGATTTGAATTATGACAATTTGGATCTGCATGAAGAGATGATTGCCGATATGAAATATTGGGTTGACAAGGAGGGTGTTGATGGTTTTCGTTGCGATGTGGCAGGGTCAGTTCCAGTGGAATTTTGGAAAAAGGCCATACCTAGACTTGAGGCCAACAGGCAACTGTTCATGCTCGCCGAAGCTCATGAAGCTGAACTGTTACAAGGGACAGAGTTGTTTGACATGTGCTATGCTTGGGATGGACATCATCAAATGAATATGATGGCTAAAGGAGAACAAGATGCCGAAGGTTTTGCAGAATATCTATCGAATATGGCTAAGCGATATGAACCCGATGATATTTTAATGAATTTCATTACCAATCATGACGAGAACTCTTGGAATGGTACAATTCAAGAACGCATGGGAGACGCGGCTGAGGCCTTTCTCGCTTTGAGTTATATCACT
>JALRKI010000094.1 GCA_023254815.1 Flavobacteriaceae bacterium | reverse complement strand
CTGAGGGGGTCTATGCGCAGCATTTTTACGAGGGGCATGAGCCCCCGTAAAATGCGGTGATCGAACCAAGTTGCGCAGGAGTAGTGGATGCTGTACCCCGAGTTGTTCAAACAACTGGAAGCGGTGAGATGGGACATGGACAAGGATATTCCTTGGAAAGACTTTGACCCCTCTGCCCTGTCCGATGAACAGGCCCAAACCATCAAGATGAACGCTATTACCGAGTGGGTTGATATTCGATATTCGGGTATTTGAAAGTTTGCAACTCATTTATATAGCGATATGTACTACTGCGATCATTGTCGCTGAACAAGCTGTCTGGCTTGATAAAAATGGCTTTTGCCAAAGCCTGAGGACGATATTTCATCGGGCCATAACTATAAAATACAAAGCCCCTGTATTTGATGGAATCTGTAGGTGTTTTACCTCTGTTGTCGGCATTTGAATCCGTGAATATTTGAACTTTTTTGATTTTGTAGGGCCGAAATTTTGCGCGACTGACAGAATCTTCATTTCGAATAATTCTATCTTCAATATTTAAAATGGTATTTACTTTTTGACCTGTGCCAATGGTGTCAAATTTGAAACTGATGTAGTCGGAGGAAAAATGATAAATGCCCTTGTTACGAAATAGCCCAGTGAGTCGCTCTCTTTCCGCAATGAAGTTGTTTTCATTAAAAGTCTCCCCGGACTTTACCTTTGATTCTGAGGTATTTTCCGAATACAGTTTCTCAATAACAGGGGAAGAAATGTTTTGAAACAAACTGTCAATAATGTAGGGTTTGTTTTTTGTCACCTTATAATTGACCCCTATTTTCTGAACATCAAGCGAATCGATGCTCTCGGTCACTTCTACGTCAAACCATCCTTTTTTGAAATAGAACGCTCTTAAATTTTCTTTACTTCGCTCCGAAGCTGAAGGATTGAAAACTGAAGGTGGTTCTCCGATTGTTTTTAGCCAATTGTTGAACGACAAAGCCCAATCTTCAATGCGATCTAATTGTTTATTGGAGTATATTTTTCGTAATCGGGCCGCTCTTTTTGGGTCTGAATAACGCCATGCTGAAAAAATAGAATCTCGGTTGGGTCTAGCCGAATTATATAAATGTAATCTTAATGGAAATTTTGAAAATAACTTACTATTTGGCTTTTGGGTCAACATAGCGTTGACTTCCTCCGACTTTTCTTTTTGACCATCGACAACAATACTTGCATGTGTAAGTAAGGATTGATTTTTTGGAACCCTCTTCAAAACGTCACATCCGGAAAGCATAGCGCATGTTAAGGTAATTAGTGATATTTTTGTAAGTATGCGCATCGATGATCCCGAACGGGTAAATGAAGTTAGTTTATTGATTTTCAAAAATACACGATTTACATGTTAAGTAAAAAACAAATTAAATTTATCCGCGATTTGTCACAAAAGAAATACCGTGAAGTCTCAAGCTGCTTTGTGGTAGAAGGACCTAAGTCTGTTCTTGAAATGGTAGCTGCAGGCATGGATCTGTCAGAGTGCTATACACTCAAACCCATCGATGAGTTGCCTTCAAAAATTCAAATTGTTGTCAGTTCAAGTGAATTGAAGGCCATGAGCAGTCTGGTAACCCCTCAAAATCTTATTGGAGTTTTCAGAATTCCAAAGGTCCAAGATATTGTATTTAGTGGAATAATATTAGCGTTAGATGGGGTTAGAGATCCTGGTAATTTTGGAACAATAGTCAGGCTTTGCGATTGGTTTGGAGTGAAAAATTTAGTCTGTAGTCTTGACTCGGTGGATTGTTTTCATCCTAAAGTGGTTCAGGCCACTATGGGATCTCTAGCGAGGGTAAATGTGAGCTATGTCGATTTGCCTCTTTGGCTCAAGAGCACAACTATTCCCAAGATAGGCACTTTTATGGAGGCTACCTCGGTCTATCAATTTCAGTGGCCTAATGATGTGATAGTGGTCATGGGCAATGAAGGTCAAGGGATTTCAAATGAAGTTCGTGCAGTATTGACCGACACAATTTCTATTCCAAAATACAACCCAGATTCTAGGGTGGAAAGCTTGAATGTTGCTTCTGCCACCTCAGTCATTTTAAGTGAATTTTTCCGATCTACTACTGGAAAGTAAAATTGATAAATATACCTCTGGACTCCATTTTGGATATATTGCCAGTCCAGGGGCTTTTTGGATCAGCATCAGGTGTAACTTCATCGGTTAGACCAAAAACTCCCCTAATCGTTGGGGTAAATTTGAACCAATACAAGTAGAAATCTATTCCTAGTCCTAGCTCGTAAAACAAAACATTCTTTTTGGCCCTCCAATCACCTTGACTGTTATCGTTGATGTTATTTTCATTACTCGACAAGTTGAGGGCTGTCGAAACACCTCCAACCACAAAGGGCTTGAAATTATTGATCCTCTTGGATGACAATTTGACCAAAAGAGGAACGTAAATGTAGGTTGAGGGTATTTCTCTGGTCAAGTCAGCTTTGGTTGGCATTGTTTCGGGTAAAAAATACAATGAATCGTAATGAAGAGTTCTTTTGCTCACTGTTAAACCCGGCTCTAAACGGATATCGATGTAGTCATTAATTCTGACATTTCCTATCAGTCCCACATTAAAACCCATAGAACGCTCAGTTTGAATGTCGGGCAAATCCTTTTTGTAATCTATATTGAAATCAAAATTATTAAAACCTAAAAAATAGCCCCATGATATTCTCTTCATGTCCATCGTGGCATTGTTTTGAATCCTCTCTTTGGAAAATATTTGAGCGCTAGCATATTGACTGACAGTCAGCGACATTACTAGGAGCACGTTAAAAAGTTTCAAGGATCGGTTCATTTTTTTGCAGAATAAATTGTTGCCACTCCAAACGTTTGAGGCATGGCTTTAGCATTCTTAAACCCAATTTCACTTAAAATATTGTTTAAGGCTTCACCATAGGGAAATTGTTGTGCTGAATTTCCAAGGTACCGGTAAGCCGATTGATTCTTTGAAAATATCTTCCCTATCAGAGGTAGAATGACATTACTGTGAAATAAGTACAACTGCTTGAAAGGAAAACTTCTAGGCACCGATGTTTCTAGAATGACCAGTGTTCCACCTTTTTTAAGAACACGAAACATTTCGGACAATCCGTTGTTCAGATTTTCAAAATTTCGAATTCCAAAGGCCACAGTAATCAGGTCGAAAGTCTCATTTTCAAAGACTAAATTTTCAGAATCGCCAATCGTCATTTCAATCAGAGAATCGGCACCAGCCCGCTTAACTTTCTCGGTTCCAACAGCTAACATGCCTGGGCTCAGGTCCAAGCCGACAATTCTTGAAGCGCCAGAGTTGCGCATGGCTAATACCAAATCTCCAGTGCCGGTAGCCACATCCAGGATTTGATCTGGTGCGAGCTGAAAAGCCATTTTAACAACTCTCCTCCGCCATTTTAAATCCATGCCAAAGGAAATTACTCTGTTCAAGCGATCGTATTCCGATGAAATGGAATCGAACATCTGTTCGACTTGCACCTTTTTGCTTTCTTTCTGATGTTGATAGGGCTTAACCAATGTTTTAATATGCAGCGGACCGTCAAGCGTTCCTTTAAATTATACCAGTATAGTCTAAATGTTGTTGGTAAAAATAACATATCTTTGCGTCATGTTTGGTGTCTTTTCTTTTTAATTGATCACCTTTTAATAGTAAACATTGTGAATACAATCGTTTCAACCGAGATACTTTTTTTTAATCAATGAAAATTATCATTGCAGGAGCAGGTGAGGTAGGCTTTCATTTGGCCAAACGCCTGTCATACGAATCACTTGAAATTACTTTAATTGATGTTGACAAGACGTGTTTGTCTTATGCCGAAACCCATCTCGACATTAAGGTAATTCGTGGAGACGCCACTTCCTTGGCGATACTAAAGGAAGCCATGGTGTCACAAACTGACTTGGTCATTGGGGTAACTGCCTCTGAAACAGCCAATATTACAGTGTGTGCCATAGCCAAACAATTGGGAGCAAAACGGACCATTGCAAGGATTTCGAACACAGAGTTTATCGATCATCAAGACTTGGTTGGCTTTACTAAGTTTGGGGTCGATGAATTGATTTCACCAGAAGCATTGGCCGCAACCGAAATCGAGCATTTACTCGATCAATCGGCTTTTGACGATACCTTTTCTTTTGAAGATGGAGCTTTAACCATGTTGGGACTGAATCTGTCACGTGCTGCCATTTTTGTTGGCAAATCGGTTAGAGAAGCTGCTGAATTGCTGCCTGAAATTCATTTTATTCCGATTGCCATTCAACGATTTGGGATGCCCAATACCATCATTCCTCGTGGAGATACTTTGTTCAAGGAAGGAGACCACGTCATTTTCATTACATCCAAAGGTGGAGACGAAGAGCTTTGTAAGTTGACAGGAAAAACTAATACTGAATTGAACGATTTGATGATTCTTGGTGGGGGCCGTATTGGTTCTAAAACCGCCAGAGATTTGATGGATAATCGATTCAATATTAAGATTATTGAACGCAATAAAGAACGTGCACTTGAGTTGGCTGACGCATTACCCAACGCTCTTATTATTCATGGGGATGGCAGAAATGTAGAATTGTTGGCCGAAGAAAATATTGAATTAGTGGACGCATTTATTGCTGTAACAGGGAATTCAGAAACCAACATCATGTCTTGCTTGGTTGCCAAATCCAAAGGTGTGCGAAAAACAATAGCTTTGGTTGAGAACATGGACTATTTTGAGTTGTCTCAATCCATCGGTATAGATGCCTTGATCAACAAAAAACTCTTAGCCGCCAATACCATTTTCCGACACATTAGAAAAGGGGAGGTATTGGCCATCACTAAGCTCAGCACCATGAATGCCGAATTACTTGAGTTCATGGTAAGGTCGGGATCAAAAATTGCAAACAAAAAGATTAAGGATCTAAATTTCCCAATATCTGCCATCATTGGGGGTGTTATCCGAAATGGACAAGGTCTGATTGCACTGGGGGATTTTGTCATACAGCCAAACGACAAAATTGTAGTTTGTTGTTTGCCACAGGCACTCAAAAAAGTTGAAGAGCTCTTCTTCTAATTAAAGATGCGGTTAAATTATAAAACCATCGGACATTTATTTGGATTACTGCTCCTGTGTAATGGGGTTTTTATTTTGACTGCAGGGCTCGTAGGTTTTGGGTTTGGTGACGAAACAACACCAATGCTATTGACATCGGCATCTATTGTGTTAGGCGTTGGAATTATTGCCATGCTCTTAACAAAAAATCACTCACGAGAAATGGGCAGGAGAGATGGCTATATCGTGGTAGCCTTGGGCTGGATTGTAATGGCTATTTCTGGAGCACTGCCCTACGTGATGACGGGAGTAATACCTGATATTACAAATGCTTTTTTCGAAACGGTATCAGGTTACACTACTACAGGAGCGACCATTTTGTCGGATATAGAATCTGTTCCAAAAGGTG
>JALRKI010000007.1 GCA_023254815.1 Flavobacteriaceae bacterium | reverse complement strand
TGTACAAAGCAATTACTAATGAAGTCTTGTCGCATCTTTACCATTTTATTTAGTCTTTGGTTCGTCATTATTAACGCTCAAAACATTCCCAATGAAGATTTAGATTCTATCTATATCGCTTGGAATCGGATTGATTTACCTTTTTCTAAAAATTCCAAAACTGTTCAGGTCATTTCAAGTGAGACTATAGCAAGGAGTCCGGCAAATAATTTGGCTGATTTGCTCCAATTTTTCGGTGGAGTCGATATCCGTCGACGCGGCATGGGAGGGTCACAAGCAGATGTATACATTAGAGGGGGTGGCTTTGATCAAGTTCTGCTATTAATTGACGGCATGAAAGTCGAAGACCCACAAACTGGACACCATACCCTTAACATGGCTTTGCCTATTGAAGTCATAGAGCGCATTGAAATAGTAAAGGGTCCTGCCGCTCGAATCTTTGGTCAAAACGCCTTTACAGGAGCAATCAATATTGTGACTAAAAAAATAACTGATCATTCAATTTCAAGCAGTATTGAGGGAGGGTCATTTGGCCAAAAAAACTTGTCCCTGACAACACAAAACAATTTCAAGAACAGTAGTCATTTGCTTCATGTGTCTAATAATATCTCCGACGGTTATCGATACAACACGGATTTTGACAACAGGAACTACTTTTTAAAAAGTGCCATTGAAACAAAAAAAGCTGCAATCCAACTCATTGGCAGTTTTATGGAACGACGTTTTGGAGCGAATGGATTTTATGCTTCACCAAACTATAAAGAGCAATACGAGGAAACTCAATCAAGCGTGTTTGGGATTCAAAGCAATTACGACAAGGGCAATTGGAAGTTCAAGCCTCGAGTATATTGGAAGCGCAATCAAGACATGTACTATTTTGTAAGGAGCAATCCATCCCTCTACAGAAATCTGCACATTTCCAACAAACTAGCATTGGAGTATAGTGTGTCCAATCTAAACCATCTCGGCACCACAGGCATGGGAATTGAATTGGCAAAAGTTAATATCGCGAGTAATAACTTGGGAAATCACGACCGCACTCAAGTCAACGCATTCGTGGAACATCGTTTTAGCCTTGGTGAAGATAAGATAGACCTTACCCCAGGTATTGCGCTCAATTATTATTCTGATTTTAAATTCCATGCCTTCCCGGGAGTTGACATCGGGTATGCTGTCAGTAATAAGTCCCGTGTCTATGGCAATGTAGGGTTGACCTATAGAATTCCAACCTACACCGACTTATATTATAATTCCCCAATCACCATTGGGAACAGTACTTTGAGTCCAGAAAGTGCAATGGCATTTGAACTCGGTTACCGTTTCAATAGTTCGACTTTTGACTTTTCTGTGGTTGGTTTTAGAAGAAATTCTGACGACCTCATAGACTACGTCAAAGTATTGGATAGTGACCCTTGGCAAGCCCAGAATTTAATAGGACTGGAAACTACAGGATTTGAATTCAGTAGCAAAGTAAGTTGGAAGGGCAATGCTTTGAGGGCCGATTACACTTATATTTCAGACAATGTAAAAACAATACCACAGATTTCACAATACGCTATCAATTCGCTGAAACAGCAACTTGTCATGTCGTGGGAATCGCAATTTATTGATCATTTTAGTCAACAAATTTCATTCAGATATTGTGAACGAGGAAACAGTCAAGCCTATAGGGTATGGGATGCAAGAATAGTTGGAAAAATAGGTGGTGTGAAAGCCAGTATTATCGCCAATAATATTTTGAATGAAAATTACTCGGAGACCAATGCAGTGCCAGCGCCAAAAGGGAGTATTCTCTTTGGATTTAACTATTCGATCGACTAGAAAGGCTGCGCAACTTATCGTAAACGCGCTCTGTCTCCCAGCCTCTATAAACCATGTAATCGATAAACTTTTTCTTTTTTAATAAGGCATTTTCTTTTCTCAGTGATTCCCATTTCTTGTCAGCCAAAGTTTCGAAGGCATGGTCAAAATCAGCCGAATCAATCTGGTCTATTGCCTTTTGAATTAATTTGGGATGAATGTTTCTGAGTTTCAGTTCGCGTTGAATTCGAATTTTTCCATAATGTTTTTGGCTGAATTTTCCTCTAGCGTATGAAAAAGCAAAGCGCTCTTCATTGAGATAATTATCGCCGATCAAACTGACGACAATTTGATTGATGGCAGCATCTATCATTCCCATTTCACTAAGTTTTTGGACAACCTCTTTATGACAGCGCTCCTGATAGGCACAATAATTTCTCAGCTTTTGAAGTGCTTCGTCAACCGTAAATGTTGTTTTGACCGTCATCTAAAGCATATATTGAACTGAAATAACGCCATTAATTCCCGGAGCAGATATCCCAGAGGAGTAAGTGCGATAGCGTTGATTTGTAAAATTTTCTAATGTCGCTGATAGCCCTAAATCCTTATTAACTTTATATCGGGTTCTTAGATTAAAAGTATGCCAAGCAGGAGAGTAAGGGTTACCGTTCTGGTCTAAAGCATACAAATACGGCTTTTCAACCTCTGTTGGACTCAGGTCTTCTGCAGCGATTTCGCCATTATAGACAGTATACAATTCCCAAGACAAACGATCGCCTTTCCACTTCAACTGAGTTTTTCCAAAAGACGGTGCGGCATGTCGAGCCGCATATTTCTTGCCATCGGATTCGGATTCGTTGCCTTTCATTAGACTGAAGGTAGATCGCAATTCTAATTTATCGGAAAAATCGAATTTCACCCCTGCTTCAATTCCATTGACCCAGGTCATGGCCAAATTTTGAATGGCTTGTACATCGCTCAACTCGCCGTCATAATATATTTGGCTTTCGCCGTTGAGAACAAAGTCCTCTCTGGTTAAAGCATTGTCGAGGTAAGTAGAATAAGCTGAAAAGTCAAAAAGAAGATTTGACTTTGGTTTCCAAATTACGCCTATTTCAGCCCCATATGAATACTCGGGCACCAAGAAGGGATTGGGAACAATAACTGATCCGGGTTCCGAGTCAAAAACCTTGCCCATGTCATCGATGTTTGGAGCTCGGAAAGCCGTAGCTAAATTGGCTTTTACTTGGAACTGCTCGACTGGTGAGTAGGTGAAGCCAAGTGTTCCAGTTAAGGCAGCCGAATTGTTGGTAGCTTCGGTGAAAGGAAAATTATAGAAAACATTGTTGTCTGTAAAGTCAATCTTATTGATGACGTAGTTGTATCTCAATCCCGATTTCACTGTAAATTGACTTGAATATTTATAGGTTGAGTTGACATAACCTGCCATTGAAGTCCAAGTAGATCCGTTGGGATAGCGACTAGAAATAGGACTGATTTCATTCGATACTATGTCTATTTGTGATCCATTTGAATGGACCAAATTGCGAATATATTCCAATCCATAGTTGAGTTTGAATTTTTCTGAAATGGGAAGCTCCAAATCCAAATTGGCAGACAGCGCTTGAACATTTTCATATCGCGATCTCAATCGAGTCCCCTGATATTTTCTGTCGTGTCTGCTTTCTTTAAAATCCTGATGTGCAATGGTAAGCTTCATGTTGTCGAAGAAAGTCGAGTTACTGCCAAATGAAGTAACTTGGAGATTAGTCATAAACCATTCTTGTGGCCCATAGTACCATTGGGCGGATACTGGTCGATTGTTTTCATACAATATCAAACGGTCATATCTGGGGTAATCTGAGGTGGCTGTGTAGTGCATTCCCAAATCGAAATGCAATCTTTCTTGAGCTCGATAGTGCACTTTTTGCATCAAATTCAACTGACTGTATCCCGAAAATCTTTGAATTCGTGGGTTCTCATTTTGATGAATCTCATCCATACCGTCAACTGTAACGACATATTCAGGCCTTAAATAATCCTCAGGACCATGACGTCCCATTTTCAAATCGTCAAAGTCAGTATAACTAACACTTGACAAATAGCCCCATTGTTTGGCTCCCAATGAAGCTTCGGCATGAACAGCCTTTTCATTAGATGCACTTGAGTACCGAACAATTCCCTGACCATTAAATTCTAACTTATCACTAGTCGACAATTTAGGTTTTTTGGTGTAAAAATTCATCACTCCACCAATTGCGTCGCTACCATAAATCACCGACCCAGGGCCTGCAATAATTTCGGTCTGCTGTATGGCAAACGGATCGATGGATATAATATTTTGAATATTGCCACTTCGAAATATGGCATTGTTCATTCTAACTCCATCGACAGACAAAAACAGCCTGTTGGTAGCAAATCCTCTGATCATTGGGCTTCCTCCACCATATTGACTCTTTTGAACAAAAACTTGACCAGTGCCTTCTAACAAATCGGCGCTTGTTTGGGGATTACTCGACACAATATCTGAAGAGGTAATGGTGATAATTTTTTGGGGTACCTCACGACGATTTTGTTCAAACTTGGAAGCGGAAATAACAATTGCATCCAAGGCTTGGGCGTTAGATTTCAAATAAAGTTCACTTCCAAGTTCAATTTTGGGCAATTGGACTGTTTCATGCAAAAGGTGTTGAATTGTTATGACATCAGATTCACCGAAATTGTCTAAAGACACCTTTCCCCTAAAGTCTGTAAATACAGAAACTGAAAAGTCATTGTTAAACACAGCCGCTCCAATAACTGGAGACTGAGTGTCTTCATCAAAAATGGTCAATGTTTGTGCAAAAAAAACAGACGTGTTTAATAAGGCAATCAAAAAAAATAGATAATATTTCATGTCAATTAAATACCTGATTTAAAATTGTGATAGACTTAGGTCTTCTAAATCCTGACACTTGTTGTTCAAAATAACTTAAAATCAATTGTAGCAAGGCGCGTTTGCGCTTGGATGAAAGTTTCCATCCACCACCATTATCAAATTGCATGCCTAAAATATCCTTGAAGTCCGAAACCACTTCTCCTTCGATGAGGTTATTTTCTTTGTTGCGATCGGTAAAACAACCCGATATAAGGTCAAAATACTGATTATTGGCTAGATTCTGTTCTGGAGTACAACCTAAATAGCGCATGAGTTTGGTCAAGAGCAACAAGTGGAAATGCCCACAGTGGTCTTGTTGGTCAAACCAAAGCAAAGCGTTGGTTAGCATTTCAAATAATTGAGGATCCGGCGAACCCTCATTGAGCAATCCACCCAAAACTTCGGAAAGAAATAGGGCAACTGTTGCCTTTTCAATGTCATTGTGTAGAGACTCAAAGTGACTCTGTATTTTAAGATCTCTTAAATATTGGAGGGATCTGTTTTCCTTGTGTTCTGCTTCAATGGCAATGTGGGAAAGTGGCTGAAAATAGGCTGCTCTAAAAGGTCCTTTTCTGTTTTTTAGGGCGCCCCGAATCAAATAGCTCCTTGTTCCATAGAGCTCAGTAAAACACTTAACAATGAGGTCGTTATCTCTATATTTTATTTTGTTTAGTACAATAGCATGTGTCGATACCAACATCTATCTTACAATAAGAAGTTTGAGTACCTTAGTTTCGAAAGTGTCTAAATCAGACAACAACACCAGATAAACTCCTGAAGAGACTTGTCGTCCGTTCAAATTTTTTCCATCCCAATAAGCCGTACCCCCATCTACTTCAAGACTAAAACCTCGAAATCTTCTGTTTTTGAAGCTTTCGGCTTCCGCCACCAGATTGCCTTCAATATCAGTAATCTTAATGTTTACACTTTCGGTCAGTCCAGATATTTTGACCTTCTCTACCTCGGTTTTGAATCCAGGCCGAACAGGGTTAGGGTACACAAATGCCTTGTCAAGTTGATCTAAAGGCAGAGACCCCCCTGAAGAAAATGCTACTAAGCCTCGATCAGTGGCTAAATAGAGCAAGCCGTTTTCAGTGTCTAAGGTAATATCGTTAATATTATTGGACGGTAACGGGGAGTTATCAACTGTAAAATGATAGAGTGTGTTTTGACCGTCCGAAGTGACGTAATAAACCCCAGACCCTATAGTTCCGATCCATTTGTTGTTGCTGCCATCGACTTCAATGTCGCTTATAAATTGTTCTTCAAGCAGTTCTCGAGGCAGTCCATCTTCGACAAAAACTATAGGTTGTGTCGCCGGATTGACAGAGCTGAATACTCCAGCAGTGTTGTAAAGAACCCTGAGCCCTAATTGGGTGCCAACCCACAAAACCCCTTGACGATCCATAGCCAAAGTGGTCACATAATTATTAGGGAGATTAGAAGATTGTCCGTTGATTTTAATCAATGACCCACCACTTGCCTCATTAAATGCAATGATTCCTGAGCGATAACCTCCAATGAATTTAGTCCCATTTGAGGCAATAGCAATATCACTAAACCCAAATTCATCAGTCAAAGGGTCGTCTATTATTGACGAAAAATCGAAGCTCTGCCATTGATTTCCATTGGGGTTGTATGATTTTAAAGGTCGAGCAATCCTTGAAGAAACTGACCACAATAACCCTTGTGCATCAAAAGACAAAGCCGACACGCGTGCGTCATCATTGTCTGAAGAGTTAGGGACGGACTCCAAACTACTGTTGCTTGTGGAAAAGCGTCTGGAGGGCTCATAGTCCACTACTTCAAGGATTCCT
>JALRKI010000174.1 GCA_023254815.1 Flavobacteriaceae bacterium | reverse complement strand
AGGGCCCACTGCTCAAGCACACGGAGGTGCGGCAATGGCGGTAAATCATGAGTCTCAAAAAATCGCGGCGACGCGCCAACCCAGTGGGCCTGTGCATCGTGGGCCAGCTTTTGCAGGGTGTCCAAAACGGTTGCCGCGGGCCAATCGCCCATGATTCCCACGTCACCGTTTGCAATGGCCTTCGGAAGGCGCTGCCATTGTTCAGCGGTCAAACCGATAGCGGCCCAGGTCAGGGCATCCTGCGCACGACCGCCGGCTGCGCGCAGCCAAACCGAGGCGGTTTCTGGTGATGCGTTGTTGGGGGCGACACGCTGCAGCCATTCGATAGCGTCTGCCGCAAGTGGCCAACGCATGTGGTGGATGTGACAACGGCTACGGATCGTCGGCAAAACCTGATGCAGAGCCTCACACGCAAGGATGAATCGTGTGTTACCCGGTGGTTCCTCTAAGGTCTTCAGCAAGGTATTCGCCGCCTCGACGTTGAGTCGGTGCGCGGGATGTCATGCTCCACCGGAATTTTCTATTGATCCGCAATCGTTAAACAACGGGGTCATATCCATGGCTGGAAGTGAAATTGGTATCGATTTGACCAACACCAGAGCACCATCTTTAAGGGATGTTACTAACGGCCAAGGTAACGTTAATGGTCCTTTAATGCACAACGGTGCGTTTACGGACTTATTACAAGTGGTAAATCACTACAACAGCATTACCGTCAATCCCAACATCGACAGCCGCTTAAGAGGTCCAAACAATCTTGGACAACAGTTGAACCTTACCGAAACCGAAAAACTGGCATTGGTGGCCTTCCTGAACACACTTGCGGGAAGTAATGTTTACTCTGATGTCAAATGGTCCAATCCCTTTCAGTAGAAATACTATTTACCCAAGGATTTTTTATCTAAAAAAGCCTTTGAGATTCTCAAAAGCAATAACTTGCAGCAGCTTGAAAAGCAGTTGCAACATAGTTTAATTTGGAAAACATTCAACTTTCTGTAGTCATTCCCGTACACAATGAAATGGACAATATTCGGCCATTGACCAATAGCCTTTTGGAGGTGCTCCAAGGATTTTCATTTCAGCTCATTTATGTTGATGACGGATCCACAGATGCGACCAATCAAAACATTAGGGCAGTTCAAAACTCCAAAATTATCCTGGTAGAATTAAGTAAAAGATTCGGACAAAGCACAGCTCTAGCAAGAGGCATAGAGATTGCTCAAGGCAAATATATAGTTACGATGGATGGCGACATGCAAAATGATCCAAAAGACATTCCAAAACTTATAGAACTGATCCAAACCAACCAATGGGATTTGATAACAGGGATTCGGATGAGACGTAAAGACAACTTCTTGAAGACGATACCTTCATTAGTTGCCAATGCCATAGTGAGATTTTCATCCCGGCTGAGGGTCAAAGACTTGGGCTGTGGGTTAAAAATTTTTACTGCCGAATTGGCCAAATCACTTCCATTTTATGGAGAGCAGCACCGGTACATTACATTAATAGCACACCTCCAAGGCGCCCGTATTCACGAAATCCCTGTTTTGCATCATCGGCGATTTTCTGGAATATCAAAATATGGTTTAAACAGAACATTGAGGGTTGTGGGGGATTTGATCATCATTTTGTTGCAGCGTAAAAATCTCAAGCTTTTGCTTTCTGCTATGTGTTCGATCGGAGGGCTATTGTTTGCCTTTGGCTTTACTGTAGGACTATATTTAGTATTTTTAAGCCCTATGAATGGAAAAAGTTGGGAGATGCATTGGTTTTGGATAGGCACACTCAATGCATTTTTCGGACTGCAATTGTTTGGCTTAGGTTTACTTTACAGATTTAGGGAAAAGTCTTACAAGGACTCGATTCATGGCAAAGTTGTGCATGTTAAAACGGTAACTACTCTCTATGTCGGTTCGTAAAATAGTAGGAAAGATTCTTCAGCTTTGCATTACTGTATTCTGCTTGTACTATACCGTAAGCAATATCAATCTATCTCAATTGTTGAAATCTCTTCACAGCACACAATTAGAATACATCGCAATGGCGCTTTTCTTTTTTATTTCATCCCAAGTAGTTTCTTCTTTTCGTCTTTACAATATTTTCAAACTATTCCACTACAATATTTCATGGCAAGCCAACATGAAGCTCTATGCCGCTGGACTTTTTTATAACTTCTTTCTGCCGGGGGGGGTTGGAGGCGACGCCTATAAAGGTTTTAGGTTACGAGAGGTATTTGGATGGCCAAGTAAGCAAATTTTGAAGATGCTGTTTCTTGACAGAGCTATAGGTTTTGGTGTTTTGGGTGTCATGATTGTGGTTCTAGACTGGACAGGAATGATTGCCCCTCTGCTTGAATATAGACTTCTCTTGGGTGTAACATTAACTATTACTGGATATGCCATCACTAAATATTTGTTTAATAGTCAAAATGTCTATTGGCTCACCTTTGGTTTTTCTGTGTTCGTACAACTTCTGCAAATTATTGCGGTCATCTTGATCATTAAGGGAATGGGAATTCAAGGCTCAGTAGGTTTAATGGTATGGATATTTTTGATTTCTTCGGCTGCTGGAATTTTGTCGTTTGCTGGCATTGGAGTCAGAGAATTTTTATTTCTGAGTAGTGCCAGTCTCTTGGAGCTTTCTGGGGAGCTATCTGCCACTGTTGCACTTTGGATTTCCATCATTGGCGCCATTGTATCCTTTATGGGCGGTTATTACATACTATTTCCAAAAAACCAAGGATTAGAAAGTGAAAAAAATTGAAATGTTATTAGCATTTCAATACCCCAAAGAGATCGTAGTCTGTGGCTTTCTGAATTTGAACTTCTACAAAAGTACCCGGAGACAAGTAAACTTCAACAGCGGAAATGTACACCAAATTATCAACGTCTGGGGAGTCATACTCGGTCCGACCAACATAATATTGACCCTCCTTTCTGTCAATCATGACTTTTAAAACTTGACCCACTTTCTGCTGATTGAGCTCCCAAGAAATTTGTGACTGAACTTCCATGATTTCGTTTGCTCTTTGTTGCTTGACCTCAGCTGGGACATCATCAATCAATTCAAAAGCCTTGGTGTCCTCTTCATGAGAATATTGAAAACAACCCAAACGTTCAAAGCGCATCTCCTTAACCCAATTTAAAAGCAATTGGAAATCTGCCTCCGTTTCTCCTGGATAACCTACAATCAAAGTCGTTCGAATCGCCATATCAGGCACGGCTGAACGAAATTCTTGGAGCAAAGACGTTGTTTTGATCATGGATGTACCTCGCCTCATACTTTTCAAAATACTGTCCGAAATATGTTGAAGCGGAATGTCGATATAATTGCAAATTTTTGGCTCATTTCGCATGAGGTCTAGTACTTCCATTGGAAAACCCGTTGGAAAAGCATAATGTAAGCGAATCCATTCAATTCCATCAACTTTTACCAACGCCTTGAGCAAATCTGCCAAGCGACGTTCTTTATAGAGGTCTAATCCGTAATAGGTCAAGTCCTGAGCAATAAGGATTAATTCCTTCACCCCTTTGGATGCCAGTTTTTCTGTTTCTAATACCAAGTCCTCAATAGGGGTGGATTTGTGCTTTCCTCTCATGAGAGGAATTGCACAAAAACTACAAGGGCGATCACAACCTTCAGCAATTTTCAAATAGGCATAGTTTCTTGGGGTAGTAGTAATACGTTCACCAATGAGCTCGTGTTTATAGTCCGCTCCTAGCGCGGTGAGCAACTGTGGCAATTCGGTTGTTCCAAAATACTGATCTACATCGGGGATTTCCTTGATCAACTCAGGCTTATAGCGCTCGCTCAAACAGCCAGTAACAAATACCTTGTCCACAAGTCCGTCTTGTTTCTTTTGAACATACTCAAGAATTGTATTGACACTTTCCTCTTTAGCATTGTCAATAAACCCACAAGTATTAATAACAACAATGTTGCCTTCACCTTCATGAACCACATCCTTTGAATTGGCTTTCAACTGCCCAAGCAGCACTTCACTATCATAGGTGTTTTTGCTGCACCCAAGAGTGATGACATTGATGGTATTTTTTACTAAGGATTTTGTTCTCAAAATTCAGGTGTATAAAAAAGAAAAGCTGCTTCCGAAACAAAAGCAGCTTTGATTTTCAATAAAATGTCAACTTATTTTTTTTTGAAAAAGTTATCCACCTCTTCGGGCGCCATCATGTTTTCAACAAAGGTGTAAGCACCAGATTTTGGTGACTTGACCATATTAATAGCCTTTGTCAATCGATTTGATCCAGTTTGTAAAGTTGCTACAGATTTTTTTGCCATGATTCAATTATTTAATTTCCTTGTGCACGGTCATGCGCTTAAGAATAGGATTGAATTTCTTAATTTCCATGCGATCTGGAGTGTTCTTTTTATTTTTAGTGGTGATATACCTTGACGTTCCTGGCATACCAGATTCCTTTTGTTCTGTACATTCTAGAATAACTTGTACGCGATTACCTTTTTTTGCCATGACTAAATTATCTTAAGATTATTTTAAAAAGCCTTTTTGACGAGCGTCTTTCAATGCTGCTGAAATGCCAATTTTATTAATGGTTTTCAAGGCAGAAGTAGACACTTTTAAGGTGATCCAACTATCTTCTTCTGGAATATAGAAGCGTTTTTTAATCAAATTAACCCCAAAGGTGCGTTTAGTTTTGTTCATGGCATGGGAAACATTGTTTCCTGTCATTGCCTTTTTTCCAGTAAGTTCACATACTCGTGACATGGCGTTTCTTTTTATTCAAACAGGGCGCAAATCTAGTAAATTTATACATCCCTTCAAACTTCTTTCGAAGCATTTTTTAATAATTCGTTGTAGAGTAGTTCAAATGCCTTGTTTACGGCCTTATTTATTACTCTTTCTCTACTTGTCCCAAACTGAAAGGTATGGGAGTAAATACCCGTCGGGCTAGCCAGCGCCATGCACACTGTTCCTACTGGTTCTCGGCCTTCAGAAGTGGTAGGACCTGCATTTCCTGTGGTAGAAATGGCATAGTCCGATTTAAATAAAGCTTTAGCTCTTGTAGCCATAAGAATGGCTACTTCTTCGCTTACTACTCCATGTTTTTTAATCAATTGCCCATCTATTCCAAGCACCTGCTCCTTGATTGCAGTAGCATAGCTCACAAGACTTGCAATAAAATATCTGGAGGATCCTGGAAATGAGGTCAATCGTTCCGCAATTGCACCTCCAGTACAACTTTCGGCTAGTGATAAGGTTTGGTTCTTCTTAACCAACAACTCTCCAATGATGGTTTCTATGGACTGATCGTCCTCAAATCCGACAAAAATATCTTGAATCAAAGGCAACAAGTCGTCAATCGCTCTTTGCACTTTTAATTCCACTAACTGTTTGTCCAAATGAGTCGAAGATAACCGCAGGCGAACCCTTCCAAGATTTGGTAAATAGGCCAATTTTATCGAAGGATCGAGTTGATTTTCCCAATCTGCAATGCGCTCTGCAATCATACTTTCACCCAAACCCTGTGTGAGCAAAGTTTTGTTGACAATTATAGGCAATTGAAATTGTTGAATTAATCTGGGCAACAACTCCATTGATACAATAGACTTCATCTCGTAAGGAACACCAGGCATTGACACAAAAACGGTTTGATCCTTTTCGATCCACATACCAGGCGCACTGCCGTTTTGGTTGGTCAATATCTCAGCTTTGGACAATACCATCGCCTGATCTTTATTGACTTGCAACAAGGGTTGTTTGATAAAAGACTTCCAAAGGTCTTCAATATGACTCAATACTTTTTGATTCAAAACCAACTTATCATGGAAAAATTCTGCCAGTGTCTTTTTAGTAATGTCGTCTTTTGTGGGACCTAAGCCTCCGGTGATGAGTACCAAATCTGCTCTGGAATTGGCCAACTTCAGGGCTGCAAGAATAGCTGTTCTGTCATCGCCAATTGAAGTGATGTACTTGACCTCAACTCCGATTTTTGATAAAGATTTTCCCAGATAGGCGGAATTGCTGTCTACAATTTGACCGATGAGAATTTCGTCACCGATAGTAATGATTTCAGCGCGCATGATTTATTTTATCTTTAGAGAAAACAGCTGATGACCTTCCAGTTCCCCTACCAATTGATCACCCGAAACAACCGGTCCAACACCTGCGGGGGTACCGGTAAAAATGATGTCTCCTATTTTCAAAGTAAAAAACTGGGACACATAAGCTATGAGCTCGTCAATTTTCCACAGCATGTGACTGCTTCGACCTTGCTGAACGATTTTTCCGTTGATAGTAAGACTAAAAGATAAATCGTCGATGTCTCTGATATCATCTTTCGAAATCCAGTCTCCAATCACCGCAGCGCCATCAAATGATTTAGCTTTTTCCCATGGAAGTCCTTTTTGCTTTAATTCATTCTGAACATCTCTTGCAGTAAAGTCAATCCCCAATCCGACTTCATCATAATACTTATGGGCAAATTTCCTGTCGATGTGTTTTCCAAGTCTGTTAATTTTAACCAGAACTTCCACTTCATGGTGAATGTCATTAGAAAAAGAAGGAATGACAAAGGGCATTTTCTTAGGCAATAGTGCGGAGTCTGGTTTAATAAAAACCACGGGGTGCTCTGGTTTTGCATTATTTAATTCTGCAATGTGATCCGCGTAATTCCGACCTATACAAATCAATTTCATAGCAACCTATCTGGATTGGTATTTAAGACGTTTAGCTTGATTCCGGTTAAAACTTTTTTGGTATAGAGAGGGAAATCCGCATTGAGAAGCCAACTGAAATAACCTGGCTCACTTTCTAGCACTTGGGAAACAAGTCTCCCTTTATGTTTTCCAAAGTTGAAACATATTCTCTGTTGATCGTCATACCCGAGAAATCCGGCAAAATCCGCAAATTTTTTTCTTGTAGTAAAATCTGATAAAAACGATACATCATTTTCGAGGTCATCGTATCGATCTAGTTGAGCCTTTAAAATTTCATAGGTCGCGGCAGTATCGGCCTCAGCACTATGGGCATTTTCAAGAGACTGTTGGCAATAAAACTGATACGCCGCAGATAAGGTTCTTTGCTCCTTTTGATGAAAGATGTTCTGAACGTCTATTGCTTTGCGATTGTTCATGTCAAAATCGCATTCTGCTCTCAACATTTCTTCAGCGAGCAATGGGATGTCAAAACGGTTAGAATTATAACCCGCTAAATCGGCATTGGCCATAAGCCTACTTATTTCTCCTGCCAATTTTTTAAAAGTCGGCGCTTCAGCGACCATCTCATCCGTTATCCCATGAACTGCCGACGCCTGTGGTGGAATTGGCTGTTCTGGATTGACCAGCCATCGGTGAGACTCTTGATGGCCCTGTGGAAAAATCTTCAAAACCGCAATTTCAACGATCCTATCTTTAGTAATATCAACCCCTGTTGTTTCCAAATCAAAAAAACAAATGGGTCGATTGAGTTTTAAATTCATGCGATTCTCATTATGTTATGGTCCAAAAACCTGTCACTTTCAAATAGTGCGATTCTCATCCCAAGCCTCTAAATACAGCTTGACGGCTTGAACAAACTGACCTCCAAGGGCACCATTTACTACTCTGTGATCATAAGAATGAGACAAAAACATCTTTTGCCTAATTCCAATAAAATCTCCTTCAGCAGTTTCTATTACAGCAGGCACCTTTCTTATAGCACCAAG
>JALRKI010000036.1 GCA_023254815.1 Flavobacteriaceae bacterium | reverse complement strand
ATTTTTGGCTGCCAGTATCGCAAGATTCAATATCCGTTGTCTGCGATAACCTTGGTCCTCATGCCATATATGTCTAAGCGTAACTGGATAATTCTTCGCAAACTCATTGATGAGTGTTTTGGTAGCTGGTCCTGAACCGTCATCTGCGACTATGACTTCAAAGTTCTCATAGGTCTGAACACTGTATCCTCTCAGAACCTTTGAGAGCCATGCTTCTGAATTGTAGGTGCTGATGATCACGGTAACAGCCAATGTTTTCATATTCCGCTTTTTGATGAATGCAAATTTACACATTCTAAAAATACCTATACCTCTATGCAACTTCTCTTAAGTCATGAAATAAAAAAAATGTACTTTTAGAGGAAAAAATTATATCAATTGTAATGTCTAAAATTTCGGTAATCATTCCTACCTACAACGAAGAAGCATTTGTTAAAAATGCAATTCAATCTGTAGAATTTGCGGATGAAATTATCATTATCGATTCCAATAGCACTGACAACACAACTCAAATTGCCAAAGAGTTAGGATGTCGAGTGTTGTTTCGAGAGTTTGACAATTTTTCTAACCAAAAAAATCACGCCCTTAAATTTGCTTCACATGAATGGGTTTTGTTTCTTGACGCAGATGAACGGATTACAAGCCAACTGAGTTATGAAATTTTAGATGCTGTAAAAAGCGACCAGTTCGCTGGATATAAATTGTATTTCCCTCACTTTTTTATGAATCGATTTCTTTACCATCACAGCAATATGGTAACAAGATTGGTCAAAAAAGATGCTTGTCATTTTTCAGGTGATGTACACGAAAAACTGAATGTAAAAGGTAAAATTGGTAAATTAAAACATCAGGTTAACCACTATACTTATAAAGGACTAACACATTACATTTCCAAAAAAGACCATTATTCCTTTTTTCAATCCCAACAAGCTCTAAAAAAAAATAAAAAAGCCTCATTGTTGTTGTTTTTCTTTAAGCCGTTCTATCGTTTTTTTAGCAGTTATATATTGAGAGGAGGATTTAAAGATGGTATTCCTGGGCTAATTGTAGCACGAATCAACGCCTATGGGGTATTTTCAAGATATGCTAAACTTGAAATTTCTAAGAACCATCAAAACCAAAATCGCCCATAGCGCAATTTCCTCCTGAAATCCCGATCTGTAAATTCTCCCCGGATATCAATACGTTGAATTTCAAAAGTATTCTTGAGCGGCAACTTGTTCAAGCGGTTTCCAATCCTTAATCCATAAGAGATATTAAACTCCTTTAACAAATTAATAAAATGGACATTAGCCTCGCCTTTTCGAGGAAATTTACCATAAGGATAGGCAATAACAGGACTGACATCAAGTTGGTTAGACCGGATGAAATCGCGGCATAGTATGAAATCGGCGCGAATTTCCTCCAAAGACATTTGATCAAATCGCTCATGGGCAAACGAATGGAAACCAAGTTCAATTGTAGCCTGATCGATTGACTTTAGGTCATCTATTGACATTATCCTTTCTTTACCTTGATCCCAAGCATTAACCCCCCCGACATATTTGAAAGGAATGTAAAAACACGCTTTGAATCCAAAATTTTGAAGCAATGGATAGCCCAAATCAAGTTGATTGACATAGACATCATCAAATGTAATAATGACAGGTTTTTGAGGCAATTCATGCATCAATGATAAATCCTTAAAATGAATCGGGCAATAGCCCTCATCTTTGAGATATTCAAAATGTGACTTGAGTCGATCGACGTCAATGGTCAATCCCGATGCCCGAGTTCCCGCTGGGGCAATTTGATGAAACATGAGAACTGGCAATCGCATATGAAATTCACAAGTTGGTTAACTAACATCGGCATATAATAACTACATTTGCCGAGCTATCAGTGTCAACTTTGGCACTAAAGTAAACAATTCGACAGACTTGATCAGCGCATTAGCCATAACTTTCAACGAAGCCCATAATGTAGAAGCCTATCTTAAAAGGCTGAGCTTTGCTGATGAAATAATCATTGTCGATTCATTCAGCTCGGACGGTACAAAAGAATTGGCCGAAAAGTTGGGTGCCCGGGTAGTTCAAAGAAAATTTGATCATTTTTCCAATCAAAGGAACTTTGCACTGTCCTTAGCGCAATATGATTGGGTGGTGTTTTTTGATTTGGACGAAGGGATCAACGATGATGTGGTTTTGGAAATAAAGAAAAAAATCAATTCAGACACTCAGCTTGATGGTTACCTTTTGAAACGACAATACTATTTTTTTAATCAACGGATTAAGTTTAGTGGTTTTCAAACAGACTGGTCTGTCAGATTATTTAAAAAATCTTCGTGCACTTATGACGGTAATGTCGTGCATGAAGAAGTTAAAACTTCTGGTCAATTTGGTCACTTTAAAAATGCAATAAACCACTATTCATTTACCGATTTTGATCGCTACAATAAAAAATTGACTCATTACAGTAAATTACAGGCCGAGGTATTGTTTGACAAAGGAGTAAGGCCAAACCTTTTTCATTTTATTGTGAGGCCAAGCTATAGGTTTTTTACACAATATTTTTGGAGATTGGGGTTTCTGGATGGCAAGGCAGGTTTTATTTTAGCCTATGTCCACAGCTTTGCGGTTTTCAAAAGATATGCCTTTCTATGGCTCAAGTACCGTGGAATTGAATAATTCTTGAGCATTGAAATTTTCAATGGATTGCTTGGCTAGCGCTTTGGTATTCTGACCTGTTTGTGCCTCAAAGACTCAGACATTGGACTACCCTTCAGCAAAAATTTCATTATTCTGAATTTGCTTGGCCTCACAATCCCTTTTACTGCATTGGCTAAAATATTTCCAATGAGTATAACCCAATAGGTGAACAAGCCAAAATGTTTCTTGAGTATATAAAAATAGGATATTAAGAATTCTTGTTTGCTCAACCACTTACTCCCAGTACTTTTTCCTTCGAAATGGATGTAGGAGACCTGAGGGACAAAATAAGTATCGTATCCAGCCAACTTGAGGCGGTAACAAATGTCAATTTCTTCGAAATATAGGAACAATTTAGTGTCCATACCCCCTATTGCCCAAAACGATGAGGCACGAAAACACATTAATGAGCCTTGTATGGCGTTTACCAAGACCGGATCTGTATAGTTTTTAAATCGTCTTGGATATTTGCTGGGCCAAAAAAACTCCATCGCGCTGCGACCAAAAAAATCCTTTGCAATGCATGGAAAATGATCTAACCCCCGAAGTTCTTCACCGTTTTCATCAAAAACTCGAGGACCACTTACCCCCGCCTTAGGTGTTTTCTGCATGAAGTCAACCAAGTATTCAAAAGTGCTTATGTTGACCATGACGTCGTTATTAAGAAATATTAAATAATTGCCCTTAGCAAGCTCTGCTCCCAACATATTGCCACCAGCAAAACCTAAATTCAAGTCGCTAGACACCAATTGAATTGGCTTAGACTTTGCCCAAGCAATTAATTTCTGATATGATGATGCTCCTGAGGCATTGTCCACCAGAATATACTCAATGTTGAGATGAGTCGATTGATTGAGCAGTTCTTCCAAGCAAGAAATGGTATATTCAGAACTATTGTAATTTATCATTACGATACTCAAGTCAATTCCTTTCATAATTGTTGCCAAGGTTTAATTAGACTCATATACCAATCGTTCAATCCTTCGAGTTGTTTCAAATCAGAGGAGAGATGGTTGTAGGTAGTGAAGACAGTGCACCCGAATTCATGAGCATAGTAGCCCGTCGAGGAAATCACAGTGAACACGTATGGCAAGTGTTTAAAGCAGTAGTGTTCCAAATTGACTTCAGGACCCAAAAATGAAACAGTCACACCTTCATACTTCATTTTTACCCCTTTAAAAACCTCATCAAGTTGTACTTTGACATTGGTATTTTCATCATTGAACAAATTCGGATGATATTTCACCATGAGTTGACTTGACAATTCTAATGCTTTCGGAATCATAATTTCGGTAAGTATTTTCAAGTATTTTACTTTGGGAACTAGGGAGTCCTTATAATCCAAAAGTCCATCCACCACAATTAGCGATTCTCCTTTTGAAATTTGTTCATCTTCATATAGATGATCAATTGTAAAGCGATTTGACGACTGTAAAAAAGACTTTTCAAGCCCATAACTTCCACGGTATTTTTCTAATTCAGGAAACAAAGATTTTCCGAATCTATTATTCGTAGAGTAATGGTTAGGAATGTACGAGGCTACACCTTCTTCAATGTAATAATAGCCCAAGCAAAAAGGAGAGTTAATCAGTTTAAAAGACCTCAATAAGGCGTGGGGCAGATACAAGTAAAACCCACTCATGATTAAGTACTGTCGTTTTTGCGCCCAATTTAGAACCCATTTTTTTGAAACAATATTTAAAGTGAAGACAAAATGAAAGAAAACCGACATCACCTTTGTCAGCATCCACTGCTTCCGAAAGGAACCTTCAGTAAAGGTCTTTGATTGAGGTCTGTGAGGAAATTTAATTCCGCGATCTAAGACAAGGCCTATTTTTTTTTCACCAATTAGATTTTGGTCAATAATTCTATCGGATACGACAGCCGTGATGCCGCTATGTACAAAGAAAATATGGGAAGGGTCAATCACTAATTGAATTTAAGCAAAAATACGAATTCAAACTAAGGATTTAATATTAATTGAATTTATCCTCAAATGTCTCAACAGTTTTATCTTTGTCCAACACAAAACTTGAATTAGGTTGATTGACATTATCAATTGTTTAAAGCAAGGAGGTATCATCCTTTATCCTACTGATACGATTTGGGGGATTGGTTGTGATGCCACCAATCCTGATGCTGTAGCTCGAATTTACGCCCTCAAAGAACGCACGGAATCAAAAAGCATGATTTGTCTAGTTAGTGACTTAGACATGCTTCAAAAATATGTTGAAGAAGTGCCAACACAGGCACTTGAGTTGATTGATAAAGCCAGTAGGCCAACAACAATTATTTATGACAGTGCTTTGGGATTGGCAAAAAATCTCTTGGCCAAAGACAAATCCGTCGGTATTAGGATTGTAAAAAACGGATTTAGTCATGATCTTATTAAGATGTTAGAAGGTCCTTTAGTATCCACCTCCGCCAATATTAGCGGTATGCCTTCCCCCCAAGGTTTTAAAGAAATTCAGAAAGAGATTTTAACAGGCGTGGACTATGTTGTAAATTTGCCCGACTATTCACAAGAATCATTACCATCCACAATAATCAAGGTAACTAATAATGGGGAGATTCAAGTGTTAAGAGCTTAATTCACATGGCAAATCACAAATCCGCATTGACTCATTCAATCTTTCGCCACATTTCGGAAGCCGCTGAGCAGTTGGATTATCCTGCGTATGTGATCGGCGGTTTTGTGAGAAACCATTTGATGAATCGTCCTCAAAAGAATGACATTGATATTGTCACAGTGGGAGACGGAATAGCTTTAGCCAAAGCTGTAGCCGCATCATTACCCGAAAAACCAAAGGTGTCTTATTTTAAAACCTATGGTACTGCCATGGTTCATTTCCAAGCATTGGACATCGAATTTGTCGGAGCCCGAATTGAATCCTATTCTGAAGACAGTCGCAATCCAAGTATTTTACCAGGCAGTTTAGAAGACGATCAAAATCGTCGAGATTTTACCATTAATGCTATGGCATTTGACCTGGGACGTGAGAAGTTTGGCAAGTTAATTGACCCTTTTGATGGCTTGAAAGATCTCGAAAACCGTCTGATCCGAACGCCTTTAGAGCCTGAAACTACCTTCAATGACGATCCGCTGCGAATGATGCGCGCAATTAGATTTGCCGCCCAACTCAACTTTAAGATCGATGAAAATGCATTAGCTGCGATAACAAAATTTTCAGACAGAATAAAAATCATTTCAGAGGAACGAATCGTAACAGAAATCAACAAAATTTTAGAATCAAATAAACCTTCAGTAGGATTTTTACTTCTTGAGGAGACTGGACTGTTGGGACACATCTTGCCCGAGTTAACTGCCCTAAAAGGTATCGATGAAATTGAGGGTCAGAAACACAAGGACAACTTTTATCACACCTTGGAAGTGGTTGATAACATTTGTGCAAATACCGATAATTTATGGCTTCGGTGGGCTGCCTTACTTCACGACATCGGAAAGGCTCCGACCAAAAAGTTCCACGATCGCGTGGGTTGGACGTTTCACGGTCACGAATTTGAAGGATCGAAAATGGTTTTCAAGCTATTCAAAAGACTCAAATTGCCGCTAAATGACAAAATGAAATTTGTACAAAAAATGGTATTCATGAGCTCTAGACCCATCGCCTTAGCATCTGAGGAGGTGACTGACTCCGCCGTTAGGCGCTTAGTATTTGATGCGGGAGACTTCGTTGAGGATTTGATGATTTTATGCGAAGCGGATATCACCACTAAAAACAAAAAACGGTTTCGACGATACCACGACAATTTTAAAATGGTACGCCAGAAAATAACCGAGGTGGAAGAACGCGATCATATACGGAATTTTCAACCTCCTATTTCTGGAGAACTGATAATTCAAACCTTTGACGTCAAGCCATCCCGAGAAATAGGAATGATCAAAGAGGCCATTAAAGAAGCTATTTTAGAAGGTGAAATCCCGAACGAGTTTCAGGCTGCTTACAACAAGATGTTAGAACTAGGGCAGGCTCTTGGACTTAAAGCCCACGTAAAATAATCAAAACCTATGACTCAAATGTTTCATCGAACTGCGAAAATAGCACTGATATTGATCTATCTTGTCATTCTGGCAGGAGCCATTGTTCGCATGACTGGTTCTGGTATGGGCTGCCCTGATTGGCCCAAATGCTTTGGATATTATATTCCTCCTACTGAAGCAAGTGTCTTAGAATTCAAACCTAACCACAATTATTCTAAAGGACAAATCATCATTTTTAACGAATCTCTTTTGGTGGCTAAAAATGATTTTACTTCTAACGAATCCATAACTCTTGAACAGTGGAGTCCTTATGCCACTCATGATTACGCAACCTACAACCCACTTCACACTTGGGTAGAGTACATTAACCGTCTTTTGGGTGCTCTTTCTGGACTTCCCATTTTGCTATTGGCCTTTTTGTCTTTTAAGCGCTGGAAAATTAATCCTTGGAATACAGTAATTGGTATACTTACCTTGGTTGGTATTGGCTTCCAAGCTTGGCTTGGTAAGACTGTAGTAGATTCTAATTTAGCTCCACATAAAATTACAATACATATGGTAATGGCCTTGGTCATTGCGGCATTTTTGATTTATCAAGTCGTAAGTTCAAGCAGCAAACCCTCAAAAATTGAAAAAGATCGAACCTTCAAATACTTGATACTATTCGCACTCACCGTTTCTTTGATTCAAATCGTTTTAGGGACGCAAGTCAGACAATTTGTTGACACCCAAATAAAAAATTTAGGGGACAACCCAGCTCTTTGGATGTCTGAACCTCTTGTTGATTTTTATTGGCACAGATCAATATCTATTTTAGTATTACTCTCCAATATTGGTCTTTATTGGAGAAGCAAATCAAAAAATTTGCCTTTCAAGGATGTCACATTTTGGATACTTTTGATGATTGGTGTAGAAGTGCTAACAGGCATTTTAATGTATTATTTTCATTTTCCCTTTTCTACTCAACCCATACATTTAATGATGGCTACCGTTTTGTTCGGATTACAATTCTATCTTTGGATGACCTACAATAGACATACTAAGCATGATTTATAGATTTCGCATCATTCTTGATCATCCCGGAGAATCTGACATCTTCAGAGATATTGAAATAAGAAAGACAGACACCTTCGAAGATTTTCATAATAGCATTGTACAAGCTTTTGGCTTTGATGGCGCCGAAATGGCTTCCTTTTTCATCAGCGATGACCTCTGGGAACAAGGAGAGGAAATTTCCTTGTTCGATTTGGGAGAAGGGCAAACCGCGTCCAGGAATATGGCGACAACTCAAATTCAAAATGTTGTAGACAGCAAGCAAAATAAGCTCATTTATATATATGACTTTTTGAATATGTGGACTTTTCTTGTGGAGTTATCAGAAATATTGGGAGAAACGGACGGGTCAGATTATCCCAAATTGCTGTTCGCTCATGGTCAATTGCCCGAGTCCGCGCCTGAACAGGAATTTGAAACTGAAGATCAATTTGGAATGAATGGTTTTGACGATCATGAGGATGAGGACGGATATGATGATGACGATTTAGAACATTATGACGCT
>JALRKI010000032.1 GCA_023254815.1 Flavobacteriaceae bacterium | reverse complement strand
CATTCAATTGAATTACACTCAGAAAAAAATCTGACATTCAGTAAAACCAAACAATGTGTCCCTAACAATGTATACAAAATTTTAGAACTCAATGGCGACAAAAATCACACTGTAGTTGATGTGTCAAAGAACAATATATTGATTACGCATAAGCAGATGTATGCCAAAAGAGATGAAATCGTCGAATATTATAGAAATGACCTTCAAAAGGATAGTCCATTAATCCGTCCTGCTATAAAAGTTAGTGAAAGCGAAAAATCATACGTTAAGGAGACAATTCAAGATAAGAGGTTCAAGCGATTTGAAGAAATCTGTGCAGAGATAGCTCAACAAAAAAAATTGCCTGATCAAAAACATCAAACTATTTATGATTCATTCGTTCCACCGATGACTAAAAGAAATTTTTACAATTATTTTGCTCAATTTACCGAAGAAGATAACCAGTTATTCGCGTTTAATTACGGCGATTTTTTTCGTGATAAGAGAGTAAAGATTGAATTTTGTAAATCAGCAAGAAACCCAAAATAATGACATATGTGGATTTGTTTCCACACATGTACTCGCTACACTAAGCCCGTACTGATTTCAAGCGTTATTCAGCAAAACCACACATCCACACAAGTGTTTTCACACAAATCCGATGGCATATTAATCCTGACCGTGTAGCCCATTGCTACGCATTTTTTTAAATCTAACAGGACTTTTGTTATGTCAAAACCAGAACCACGGCGCATTCTCCGCATGAAGGATGTCGCAAAAAAAACAGGATTATCGAAATCCTACTTATACGCATTAGTTCGAACTGGGGATTTTCCCAAGTGTATCCGATTGGTTAAGGGAGGTACCGCCGTCGGTTGGCTTGAGTCTGATGTGGAACAATGGATCGATGACCGTATTAATGCAACTCAGGAGGAAGCATGTTGAACAAGTTATTTGATGGGCAATTGGCAGTAAATGTTCAACTGCCTAAAAACAAGCCCGCCCCAAAAATCGAGAACGGACTCATTAACTTTAGCACGTATATTATAGACCAGTTTCTCGATATCCAAAACCTATTTTTAAATTCAAAAGGATATTGAAATGAAGCATAAGTTAAAGACGAACCAATCTGTAAAGAATGTCAGTGCTCAATTTTCTGTATTGACATCCACTTACCCAAAGGTGTTATCGAAAGAAATACGCATTGACAAAAATGGCTCTGTGATAAAAACCCCATCCGCTAACCTATGTAGAGGGAAAGTTTGTGTTAAATCGGTTTCTAGTATTAGGGAGTTTGCTGATTTATTGCTTACCCTAGAACAAAATCAAGCTTTGACATATGGTGTACCCAAAAAGGGTTTAACCAAAGCAGAAATTGTTACCAAGAAAGCTTTTGATCAAGCTCCGCAAGCATCAAATGTGATAACTCGAACGGAACATTGGTTTGAATGGCCTTCTGGCGCTGGCATTATGATGCTTGATTACGATCCAGATGACCACGTATTTGAAAAAGAGGCTGTTCTTGAAATTCTTTATGAGGTATGCCCAGAGATGAAAAACGTTGAACATGTCTGGTGGGTGTCTTCATCGTCGCATATTAATAATACCGAAACGGGTGAAGAAGTCGCAGGAGTTAAAGGTCAGCGAATTTACTTTATTGTAGATAAAGCGTCTGATATTCCGCGAGCTGCAAAAGTGCTAGGTGAGCGTTTATGGCTTGCAGGATATGGGCAAATAAGGATTTCAGCGACTGGTGCAATGTTAGAGCGAGTACCATTTGATATGAATGTTTATCAACCATCTCGTCTGGATTTTGCAGCTGGCGCGTCATGTATACCGCCTCTCTCGCAAGTTAGAGGAATACCTTCACTTATTGAAGGAAACGCAACTAGCCTAAATACTACAACTGCTTTTCCAAGCCTCAACATTTCAGAAAAACGAAAACTACAAGAGTTAAAGGCGGGTAAAAAGGTTGTTGCAACCCCAAATGCAGAAAAGGTACGCCTAGATTACGCAAAAGCTATGAAGCTAAAAATCAATAAACCTGACATCTGTGAAACGGATGAAGATATGTTGAGTATAATTGAACATATTTTCGACACAGGTGAATTACCACCATTCTGGATACTCCATGTGTGGAATGGTTCAGAACTAGTTGAAGTGACGGTTCAGGACATCCTATGGGACAAACCAGCCTTTGATGGAATGCTTTGTTTGGACCCAATTGAACCAGAGTACGACGAGTACCGTCTTGTAGGGAAGTTGTTCCTTAATCAGCACAAACCTTGCTTGTTCAGTTTTGCTCGTGGACAACGAACTTTCAGCTTGGAAGAATTCAAACACAACATAACTATTGAAGGCAATCTTACCAACGCAGTAAATGACACCCTAGATATTTTGGAAAAGA
>JALRKI010000146.1 GCA_023254815.1 Flavobacteriaceae bacterium | reverse complement strand
CGCCATATTGGGGATCTACCATCATTCCCATGAACCCCAATTCTCCCATTTTTTTGACTTGAGCGTGTGGAAAGGTTTGTGTTTCATCCCTTTCGACAACACCGGGCAAAAGTTCGCTATGAGCAAAATCTCTTGCTGCTGATTGAATCATGAGATGTTCTTCTGATAAAGCAAATTCCATAGGGCTAATTATTTGAGATAATCTTAATTTATTATCTCGTAAAGATACATTAAGCTAAAGAAATCTCAATATTAAGTCCTAATTTTACTGTTATGATATCATCCAGTTATCGTATCATAGGACTAATGTCAGGCACTTCACTAGACGGCCTCGACATTTGTGATGTTAGCTTTGATAAGTATCTGGAAAAATGGCATTATACCATACATCACGCCGAAACTATTTCCTACACTCTTGAGCTAGAAAAGTCGCTCAGAAATGCTATTAATTGGACCAAGGAAGAGGTGGATGAGTTGGACGTTGTTTATAGCGCTTTCCTCGCCGATCAAGTCGTTGATTTTATTGAAAGACATAACATTAACTCCGTTGATGCGGTAAGTAGTCATGGACATACCATTTGGCACCAACCCAGCTTGGGTTTTACAAAACAAATTGGCAATTTGCCATTGACGGCAGAAAGATCGAAGTTGACATGGGTATGCGATTTCAGAACATCAGATGTAGCCTTGGGTGGTCAGGGGGCTCCATTGGTGCCTATCGGAGATGAGTTGCTGTTTAAAGATTATGATTTTTGTCTTAATCTGGGAGGATTTGCAAACTTATCTTTTTCAGAACACAACCAGAGAGTGGCCTACGATATTTGCGCAGTGAATGTTGTGTTGAATAAATTAGCGAGGTTGCTTAGGTTGCCGTTTGACAAGAATGGAAATATTGCCAAACAGGGTCGTTCCGATATTACACTGTTTTCAGAACTCAATGCGTTATCGTACTACCAAAAAAAATATCCCAAGTCATTAGGCATGGAGTGGGTTCAGAGCTCGCTTTGGCCTGTTATTGAAAGTCATAAATTGCCGTTTGAAGATAAATTAGCGACCTATACTGAGCATATTGCATATCAAATTGGCCGTTCTATACCGCTTAGTAATAAGAAAATATTGGTCACTGGAGGAGGAGCTAAAAATAAATTTTTAGTGGAATCTATCTCGAGGTTCACTAATAATGACATCTGTGTTCCTGATCTTGAGCTTGTGGATTTTAAGGAAGCTTTAGTTTTTGCTTTTCTGGGAGTATTGAGATTGAGAAATGAGGTTAATTGTTTGAAAAGTGTAACTGGAGCAAGTATGGATCATTGTTCAGGAAATATTTTTAGCGAAGCCTGATTTCTTAAAAAAATGCAGCTCTAATTCGCTATATTTGTGAATGAGCACAACCTTACTTTATGAAAGACTTACTTCAAAAATTTGAATCGAAACCCCCTGAAATAGTTTTTCATTGGAATGATCCACAGACAGAAGCCGAGGGTTGGGTGGTTATTAACTCACTCAGAGGGGGTGCTGCTGGAGGAGGGACAAGAATGAGAGTTGGTCTCAATGAAGATGAAGTACTTTCCTTAGCAAAAACTATGGAAGTGAAGTTCACAGTTTCTGGACCGCCCATTGGAGGAGCGAAATCTGGCATTAATTTTGACCCTAAAGACCCAAGAAAAAAAGGTGTTTTGGAACGGTGGTATAAAGCAGTTAGTCCATTATTAAAGAGTTATTATGGCACTGGGGGAGACATGAATGTCGATGAAATTCATGAGGTCATTCCCATTACTGAAGAAAGTGGCGTATGGCACCCCCAGGAGGGCGTTTTTTCAGGACATTTTAAACCAACTGAAGCTGAAAAAATCAACAGAATAGGTCAGCTTAGACATGGTGTAATCAAGGTCATTGAGAATCCTAAATTTACTCCAGATATTACCAAAAAATTGACCATTGCCGATATGATTACTGGATTTGGAGTAGCAGTTTCGGTGAGCCATTATTATACTCTCAAGCAGGATAAGGTATCAGGAAAAAGAGCCATTGTGCAAGGCTTTGGTAATGTTGGTTCAGCCGCCTGTTATTATTTGTCGAAAATGGGTGTCAAGATTGTAGGAATCATAGACAGAGAAGGAGGAGTTCTTAACCCCGAAGGGTTTGAACACTCAGCAATAGAGAAGTTTTTCTTGGATAAAAAAGGCAACAGCTTGTTTGCCGAAAACATGATTCCCTTTGATGAAATTAACAAAACGATATGGGGCACTGAGGCAGAGATTTTCGCTCCTTGTGCTGCTTCAAGATTGATCACTAAATCTCAATTGGATCAAATGGTTGATTCTGGGTTAAAGGTGATATCCTGTGGAGCTAATGTGCCCTTTGCCGATCAAGAAATTTTCTTTGGACCGATTATGGCCTACGCCGACGCTAAACTGGCCTTAATTCCAGATTTCATTTCGAATTGCGGTATGGCAAGAGTATTCGCTTACTTTATGGAAGGGCGGGTAGCCATAACAGACGAAGCCATTTTTAACGATACATCAGAAACAATTTTAAAAGCATTGCAAAAAGTACTTGACAAAAACATATCACAGACTGGTATAAGTGCAAAAGCTTTTGAAATTGCCCTAAATCAATTAATTTAATTTTATGGAAGCAATTATTATTTCTTTGTTCCTCCTTGGCTACTTGGCCATTACCTTAGAGCACAGTCTCAAAGTTGACAAATTAATACCTGCCCTGATAATGATGGCTGTAATGTGGGCTGTGATTTCACTGGGAATAGGAAACGTCAATACCTGGTTTGACTCTAAATTACACAGCATGATAGATGGTTTTTCTATGTTTTCTGGCGTAGAAAAGATTCATATTCTCGAAGGATCGTTAATTCATCATTTGGGGAAAACAGCTGAGATTCTCGTTTTTTTGATTGGGGCTATGACTATTGTTGAAATCATTGATTATTTCGATGGCTTTTCTACTATAAATAAATTTGTTCGCTCGAGAAGTAAACGAAAAATATTATGGCTTTTTTCAGGATTGGCGTTTTTCTTGTCGGCGATTATAGACAATTTAACAGCCACAATAGTCCTAATTTCCATTTTGCAAAAACTGATTGCTGATAGGGAATCAAGGCTAATGTATGTTGGAATGATAGTAATAGCAGCCAATGCTGGTGGAGCTTGGTCACCGATTGGAGACGTAACTACCACTATGCTATGGATTGGTAACAAAGTTTCAGCTTTCCATCTTGTTGAATATTTGTTGCTTCCATCTATGATGAGTCTCGCAGTTCCTGTTTTTATTGCTTCCCTTATGCCAACGTTTCGTGGACGGTTCGAGCCTCTAAAGGCTTCCGAGAGACCCGAAAATCCCCATTCTTCAAAGATGCTTTACCTCGGATTAGGTGCTATTGTGTTTGTGCCAATATTTAAAACAATAACCCATTTGCCCCCATATGTTGGTATGATGCTTTCACTTGGCGTGGTAGCCGCTTTTGCCGAGGTGTTTAGCTCCAGCAAATTCAATATGTCCAGTGTTCAAAAAGAAGAAAATGACAAAGCCACTCATGGCCCTGTGCATCAATCCTTGTCAAAAATTGAACTTCCTAGTATATTATTTTTTCTGGGCATTTTAATGGCCGTAGCTGCTCTCGAGTCAATGGGATTGCTGTTTGAGTTTGCTACAGCCATGCGAAATTCATTACCCATGGTTGGAACAGAGTTGTCAACCGCACCTGTTTCTGACTTGGTAGTTATTTTGCTCGGCGTCAGTTCTTCGGTAATTGACAATGTTCCATTAGTTGCAGCCAGTTTGGGAATGTTTGCCGAACCAATGGACAGCCCTATTTGGCATTTTATTGCCTATGCTGCGGGCACAGGTGGCAGTATGTTGGTAATTGGTTCTGCCGCGGGAGTAGTGGCCATGGGAATGGAACAAATCAATTTCTTTTGGTATCTGAAGAAAATAGCATGGCTAGCTTTATTGGGTTTCCTGGCCGGTGTACTAGTGTTCGTTTTTATGCGCAGTATTATTTGATATACTTGAGTACCAAATTTTGCGTTACACTACTATAAAGACATATTCGAATGAACATTATTTTAAATTCATTACAATCGAGTGGATTGGAATCAGGTAGTAACACCGAATCAGTTGAAAAATCACTCTCTATATTCGATTTAATTATTAGTGGAGGCTTGGCAGGTCAGATTATCATTGGCTCTTTAACTGTTATGCTGACTTTTGCAATTTATATTTATTTCGAAAGACTATTCGCTATTCGGGCAGCTTCAAAGGTTGCACCAACCTTCATGAGTCAAATTAGAGAATTTATTGCCTCAGGAAAGGTAGAGGCTGCCACACTCAGATGCGCTCAAGTAGATTCTCCCGTTTCACGACTAATCAGTACAGGGATTTCTAGGATAGGACGTCCCTTAGATGACATCAACACCGCGATTGAGAATGCAGGCCGACTAGAAGTCTATAAATTGGAAAAAAACGTAGCAACTTTAGCAACCATCTCAGGCGTAGCTCCTATGATTGGCTTTTTGGGTACAGTCATTGGAATGATTTTGTCCATTTTTGAAATTGCCAATTCTGGAGGACAAATAGACATCAAACTTTTAGCTGATGGCCTTTATACTGCCATGACTACGACTGTGGCGGGTCTTATCGTTGGAATTGTAGGATACATAGCGCACAATCATTTGGTAGTTAAGACAACTAAAGTGATTCATCAAATGGAAGCAAATTCGGTAGAATTTTTAGACTTGTTGAATGAACCAGCATAAGACATCTGCATGAAAATTGAAGGAAAAAATAAGATTAAGCCCGAGTTCAGCATGGCTTCAATGACGGATATCGTTTTTCTTTTGCTGATCTTTTTTATGCTGGCATCAACACTGGTTACTACTAATGCCATTGACATTCTCCTTCCTAGCGCAACAGGTAAAACGACCAATAAAAACTCGGTTGCAGTTACCATCACTAAGGATTTGCAGTTTTATATTGACCAACAGACGGTCGCACAGAATAATTTGGAAATGGCATTACTTAACGCAACTTCTGAAGACTCATCTCCTACAGTCACGTTACGAGCCGAGGAATCGGTGCCGATAAGCAAGGTTGCTTTTGTCATGGACATTGCAAATCGAAATAAACTCAAAGTTATACTGGCTGTAAAACCGTAGTCATGGGCCTTTTTAAAACAAATCACGAAAAGAAGTCAGCCAGAATAACTGCAGTCATCATGACCATGCTGCTGTTATTGTTGTTTTTGTTCGGATTACCCTATTTAGATCCACCTTTGGAGTATGGACTTACTGTGAACTTCGGTACGTCTGACACTGGAGAAGGTAAGTTGCAACAAGCGAGTATGTTCCCAGAAAATTTGACCCAAAATCAAGAAAGCACTAGTGAGAGCATTACATCCTCTGAAAATGTAGACTCCGAAGAAGTGATTACTCAAAATAAGTCCGAGGAATTAGTAATTAAAAAGGAATCTAAACAACCCTCTGAAGTCCAAAAATTAGCGCAATCCGAGGCCCAAGAAAAGGCTGATGAAAGAGCGAGACTAGAGTCAGAGCAAAATTTAAAAAAGACCAAGCTTGACAACCTCTTCGGTAAAATCGAAAATCAGAATACTGGTCAGTCTGGACAAGGCATGGCGGAAGGTAATACAGACCAAGGCAAGCCCAATGGCGATCCCTATGCTCCTGCTTATTTTGGACTCTCAGGATCCGGACAAGGGGGAGTGGGGTATGGACTCAATGGTCGAGGAAAGCCCAGCAATTCGAAAGTCAAACCTAACTGCGATGAAGAAGGTACTGTGGTTGTAGAAATTCAAGTCAATCGATCTGGACAAGTGGTCAGGGCCATTCCCGGTAAAAGAGGAACCAATGGCGATATTTGTCTTTACAGCGCGGCAGAGCAAACTGCTTTATCCTATCGTTGGTCCGCTGATCCTCTCGCTCCACCGATACAAATTGGATTTGTAATTGTTAATTTCAGGGTGACTCAATAAATGACCTATCAAGAAACTACTGATTGGCTTTTTGCTCAATTACCGAATTATCAGCTTCAAGGTTCTCGAGCCATTTTTAAAAATTTAAATAATATTTCCCGATTTTGCGATTACCTCAATCAACCTCAAAGTAGCTTCCCTTTGATTCATGTAGCTGGTACCAATGGTAAAGGATCAACAAGCCACATGATAAGTTCAATTCTGCAGACAGCTGGCTTTAGAGTAGGGCTCTACACTTCTCCTCATTTGAAGGACTTTAGAGAGCGCATTAAAATAAACGGCACTCCAATATCTGAAAATGAGGTCGTCGAATTTGTTGAAACAAACCTGGATTATATTAAAGGACAACAATTGTCTTTCTTTGAACTCACCGTGGCAATGGCTTTTGTTTATTTTGCCAAACACCATGTGGATATTGCAGTTATCGAAGTAGGCTTAGGAGGTCGCTTGGATGCCACTAATGTCATTCATCCCATTTTGTCTGTAATTACAAACATTGGATTGGACCACACGAGTTTGTTAGGTAATACGTTAAAGGAAATTGCTCTTGAAAAGGCTGGAATCATTAAACCTAATATCCCCGTAGTAATAGGAGAATATACAACAGAAACAAAGGCTGTTTTTCAAAATCAAGCGGAAAAAATGAACGCAAAAATTCTTTTTGCCTCAGAACAAGATATCCCATTTTACGACTGCGATCTCAAAGGAAGCTACCAACGATTCAATGTGAAAACAGCTGCTGCTGCTATTAATGAATTAAAAAGACTCCAATGGGAAGTCCCCGAAAAAGCTATGGTAGAGGGTTTTAAAAAAGTCGTTTCCACGACTCAATTCTCCGGAAGATGGCAGCAATTGTCTCAAAATCCCTATGTTTATTGCGACGTAGCTCATAATGTGGATGGCATGCGTGTTCTTTTTGAACAAGTAAAAAACATGTCGTTCACACATTTACTTGTTGTTTTCGGGGTTATGAAAGACAAAGATTTGGATGGTATTGTGTCACTGTTACCTACCGATGCCAGCTATTTTTGCTGTAATGCAGACAACCAAAGGGCCTTGTCTTCGGACCAATTGAGTACATATTTACAAGAAAGGGGGCTAGAGGCTCATTCTTGCGGAAGCGTAAGGGCAGCCCTAGAATCGGCTCAAAAGGTTGCAAACACTGATGATTTGATTCTAATTTGTGGCAGTAATTTTGTGGTAGCTGAAATTATTTAGAATAATATTTGCTACTCCAATATTTGAGTTTATATTTGCCGTCCAACCCTTGAGGGGCGCTTAGCTCAGTTGGTTCAGAGCACTTGGTTTACACCCAAGGGGTCGGGGGTTCGAATCCCTCAGCGCCCACATTTTTAACCTCAACTTTAGTTGGGGTTTTTTAATAAGTATATCGCATTGGATTTAGATTATGCATT
>JALRKI010000101.1 GCA_023254815.1 Flavobacteriaceae bacterium | reverse complement strand
GTTTCTGGATTGCCAAACATAACGCCAATTTTTTCTCGAAGTTGATTGATAAAAATCATTGTACAATTGGTCTTACTGATAGATCCAGTCAATTTTCTCAACGCTTGAGACATCAATCGAGCGTGAAGACCCATTTTGGAGTCTCCCATTTCTCCTTCTATTTCGCTTTTTGGCGTCAATGCAGCTACAGAGTCAATAACAATGATGTCTACTGCTCCTGACCGAACCAGATTATCGGCAATTTCCAATGCCTGCTCTCCATGATCGGGTTGTGATATGATGAGGTTATCAATATCTACACCAAGTTTCTCGGCGTAAAAGCGATCAAAGGCGTGTTCTGCATCTATAAATGCAGCTATACCTCCAGCCTTTTGAGCTTCAGCGATGGCATGCAAGGTCAATGTTGTTTTTCCTGAGGATTCGGGACCGTAAATTTCAATCACACGGCCTTTGGGGTAACCACCTACCCCCATGGCGATATCTAATCCTAGAGAGCCAGAAGAAATGGCTTCAACGTCAACAACAGCCTTATCGCTCATGCGCATAACTGTGCCTTTTCCATAGGATTTGTCAAGTTTATCGAGTGTTAATTGGAGGGCTTTTAACTTGGCAGCTTTATCTGAACTCATGGTGTTTTTAGTTTTTTATTGCGGTTTGCTAATTTACTAATTTCTGTGGTCAATATCCAATTCTTTTGGACTTTGACTTACAGTTTTTTGACCCTCAATTTCAAAGTCCTATCTTTGCCATAGAAATTTGTTTAACTTAATAAAGTATAGCATGCAACTGTACAACAAATTAAGTGCTAACGAACGGGCAAAGCTCATTGTAAAAGCAGGTCAAAAAAGAATGACCTTGTCATTCTATCAATATGCAAAAATCAATGACCCTCAGCAGTTTCGAGACGCACTGTTTATCCAATGGAATGCCCTTGAAGTCCTAGGGCGCATCTATGTAGCCCACGAAGGCATCAACGCCCAACTTTCAGTACCCGCAAAACGATTTGAAGAGTTTAAGGCTCAGCTTGATTCAATCGATTTTCTTAAAGGTGTCAGACTGAACATTGCCATAGAACATGACGATTTTTCTTTTTTGAAGTTGACCATAAAAGTGCGATCCAAGATTGTTTCCGATGGGCTCAATGATGAAACCTTTGATGTAACCAATCGCGGAGTACATCTTGACGCAGAAAAATTTAATGAACTGGTGGAATGCGAAGACACTATTTTAGTCGATATGCGCAATCACTACGAAAGTGAAATCGGGCATTTTGTCGATGCTATCACACCTGATGTAGATACTTTTAGAGAATCCTTGCCAATAATCGAGCAAGAGCTGTCAGAGTTTAAAAAGAATAAAAACCTTGTCATGTATTGTACAGGAGGAATCAGATGTGAAAAGGCGAGTGCATATTTCAAACACGTAGGTTTCGAAAAAGTTTACCAACTTGAAGGGGGTATTATTGAATATGCCCGACAGGTCGAACAGAAAGGATTAGAAAACAAATTCAAAGGAAAGAATTTTGTGTTTGATCAGCGACGTGGAGAGCGCATTAGCAATGAAATCATTGCCCAATGTCATCAATGTGGAGCGCCTTGCGACACTCATACCAACTGTGCAAATGAAGCCTGTCATCTCCTGTTTATACAATGCGAAAAGTGTAAAGCGGAAATGGACAATTGCTGTTCGAACACTTGTATGGAAATTCATAGCTTGCCATTGGAAGAGCAACGAGAAATGAGAAAAGGGCAAGGCAACAGCAACGACATTTTTAAGAAAGGTCGCGCCGAGCATCTGCCCTTCATGAAAAATTTAAGAGACATTCGCAAGGTGTTTAAGCACACTTCTTTCTAAGGTTTTTTAAATCAAAGGATAAGTTTATCTTTATACAATGATGACAGAGGCACCTATGCTTTTTTAGATTCAACAGTTTAAACACCTCATATGGCTTGTAATAGTTGTGGTAGCGGATCGAACGGCCAGCCCAAAGGGTGTAAAAACAACGGCACTTGTGGGACTGACGGATGCAACAAATTGACAGTGTTTGATTGGCTTGCCAATATGGAGATTGCAGAAGGCGAAGTACAGTTCGACTGGGTCGAAATTAGGTTTAAGAATAGTCGCAAAGAATTTTTTAAAAATACTGAAGCCCTGCCTCTAAAAATTGGAGATGTGGTCGCCACCCAGGCCGAATTTGGTCATGACATTGGTACTGTAACGCTCACAGGGCAATTGGTTAAGGTTCAAATGCAGAAAAAAAAAGCCTCGTTTGACGATTCTGGTGAGCCACAAAAAATATTCAGAATTGCTTCTCAAAAAGACATCGACAAATGGATTGATTTGAGAAACAAGGAAGAGGCCATTCAAGTTCGAGCACGTCAAATAGCTTTAGATTTGAATCTCAAAATGAAAATCTCTGATTTGGAGTTTCAAGGAGACGGAAGTAAGATTACTTTTTTCTACACTGCCAACCACCGAGTAGACTTCAGGGAATTGATAAAGATTTTTGCAAAGGAATTCAACACAAGAATAGACATGAGACAAGTAGGACTGAGACAAGAAGCAGCTCGTTTAGGGGGTATTGGATCTTGCGGCAGAGAACTGTGTTGCTCAACTTGGCTCACCGATTTCCGGTCAGTATCTACTTCTGCAGCGCGATATCAGCAATTGTCTCTAAACCCTCAGAAATTGGCAGGTCAGTGTGGGAAACTCAAATGTTGTTTGAATTTTGAATTAGACTCCTATATGGAGGCCTTAAAAGAATTTCCGAGTTCAGATGTAAAACTTTTAACCGAAAAAGGCGAGGCAGTTTGTCAAAAATCGGATATATTTAAAGGCGTCATGTGGTATGCATACAAGGGCGATTGGATTACCTGGTTCCCACTGGAAGTGTCCGATGTGACAACTATTGTTGAACTCAATAGAAACAGCTTAAAGGCTGAAAGTCTAGAAGCCTATGCCTTAACTCAAGAGTCCAGGTCTAAGGTTGAAATCGAAAGTGTTTTAGGACAAGATAGTCTGACGCGTTTCGACGTAAAACGACGATCAAATAAAGGCAAGTCAAGAAGAAGGTCAAGAAATTCAAATAACAAGTAAATTGAGAATAATATTTTTTTTGGTGGGTTATTGCATGCTATTTTTGGGATGTCAGTCCCCAGAAATATTTGTAGATTTTCAAAAACTACCCAATGGATGGAAAACCAATGAAGGATTAAATTTTGAATTTGATAATCAATCCACACAATCAAGCGATATATTTGTTCTTGTAAGAACTACCCCAGAATACGAATTCAGCAATCTGTTTGTCATTGCCAAAATAACAAGCCCTAAAGGAGAGGTTCAAATAGACACACTTGAATATGAGATGGCCTATTCTGATGGACGTCAAATGGGAGAAGGTCTAACAGCGGTCAAAACTCATAAACTATGGCTCAAAGAGGCATATGATTTCAACGAAATGGGCGTTTATAGTTTTGAAATTGAACAAGCCATGAGACGTTCGAAAGACATACATGGAATTTCTCAGTTGCTTGGAATTACAGACGTTGGATTGCAAATCGAAAAACCCAATTTAGAATGACCTCAAAAAAATCCACCAAATCAACGCCAACAATACCAAAATATATTCGGAGAATTTGGCTCGGTTTTGTCTTGGCAATTGCCCTATTTATATCGCTTTTTTTAGCAGCCTCTGCAGGCTTATTAGGTGAAATGCCGGACTTTACTCGTTTGGAAAATCCACAGACCAATTTGGCTACTGAAATCATCTCATCAGACAGCCAAACTCTTGGCAAATTTTATTTTGAAGACAACCGAACCTTAATGTCTTACAAGGAATTGCCACAACATCTTATCGATGCGTTGATAGCCACAGAAGACGTTCGTTTCAGGACTCACTCTGGAATTGATGTTCGAGGCACAATCAGAGCTAGCATGTTTTTAGGAAGTCGGGGTGGTGCAAGCACAATTTCTCAACAGTTGGCCAAGCAGTTTTTTACGGGTGACGTTGCCAAAAATAAATTTGAAAGAGCTTTACAGAAAGTGAAAGAATGGGTGATTGCAATCAGGTTAGAAAGGCACTACACCAAAGAAGAAATAATTGCCATGTATTTCAATATTTATGATTTTGGCAACTACGCCGATGGTATTCGATCGGCTTCTAGAATTTATTTTAGCAAAGAGCCAAAAGATTTGAACCTTGAAGAATCGGCGACTCTAGTTGGCATGTTCAAAAACTCTTCGTTATACAATCCATTGCAAAATCCTGTTGGCACCAAAAACCGGCGTAATGTGGTCTTGTCCCAATTGGCCAAATACGACTTTATCGATAAACATCAGAGAGATTCTCTTCAAGCCCTGCCGATTGCCTTGAGATATTCGCCAGAAACCCATCAGCAAGGTCCAGCGGCATATTTTAGAGAATATTTAAGGTCGTATTTAAAAGATTGGGCCTCAAAAGACGAAAATAAAAAACCAGACGGAACCTCTTACGATATTTACAGGGATGGATTAAGGGTATTTACAACAATCGACTCTCGCATGCAACGCTACGCCGAAGAGGCTGTTAGTGAACACATGCCTAGGTTGCAAAAGGAATTTATGTTGCAAAATACTCCAAATAGAAATCCAACGGCCCCTTTCTTGGAACTCTCTAAAAGCGAAGTAGATGATTTGATGAATACCAGCATGCGCAGATCGGAACGATGGAGGGTTTTGAAAAAAAATGGCCTTAAAGAATCTGAGATCATGCAAACTTTTAAGGAGCCCATTCCGATGAGGATTTTTTCTTGGAATGGAGAAATAGACACCATCATGACTCCCATGGATTCTATGCGTTATTACAAATCTTTTTTGCGTTCGTCAATCATGTCGATGGAACCACAAACAGGACATGTCAAAGCGTGGGTTGGTGGTATCAATTACAAACATTTTAAATATGACATGGTCAATCAAGGTCAAAGACAAGTGGGATCTACTTTTAAACCGTTTCTGTATGCCACCGCTATTGACCAATTGCAGTTGTCTCCTTGCGATTCGGTCGCAGACTCACAAATAACTATAGAGGCCAATAAATACAACAACCCCACACCATGGACTCCTAAAAATGCAGGAGGGCAATATGGCTCGACCTATACCTATAAATCAGCATTGGCCAATTCTGTGAATACCATTAGTGCAAAATTGATTGATCGTGTAGGGCCTCAACAGGTAATCGATATGGCAAGAAAACTTGGTATCACTGCCGAACTTCCAGCGGTACCATCCATTTGCTTAGGGACGCCCGACATAAGCCTTTACGAAATGGTTGGAGCATACAGTACTTTTGCCAACAAAGGCATCCATACAGAGCCAATAATGGTGTTAAGAATCGAAGATAAGAACGGAACCATTCTGTTTCAAAATGTCCCAAAAACCGAGGATGTCTTGAGTGAAGAAACGGCCTATGTCACTGTAAAATTAATGGAAGGAGTGACAGATTCTGGTTCTGGCATTAGACTCAGGACTACAGGTGCCGATAAGTATCGCAAGGAGTACCAGGAAATTATTACCGGTTATCCATATCAATTCACCAATCCAATTGCTGGTAAAACAGGGACTACTCAGAATCAATCCGACGGGTGGTTCATGGGCATGGTCCCCAATCTAGTCACAGGAGTCTGGGTTGGAGGAGAAGACCGTGCCGCCCATTTTAGATCTATTACCTATGGTCAAGGAGCTTCCATGGCTTTGCCAATTTGGGGAGTGTTCATGAAAAAATGTTATAACGATAGCAGTTTGTCGATATCAAAAGGAGCGTTTCAAGCACCTAAAAATTTGAGGATACCGGTCGATTGCAATTCGATTAATACCCATTCAAGTACAACAACTGTCCCAGATTTCGATTTTTAATTATGATAACCAAAACTGTAAATTCGATAGAAGAAGCGCTCGCTGGCATAAGTGACGGTATGACACTATTGCTAGGAGGTTTTGGACTATGCGGCATTCCTGAAAATGCTATAGCAGAGTTGGTCAGATTGGGGGTGAAGGACTTGACTTGCATTTCGAACAATGCTGGAGTTGATGATTTTGGATTAGGATTGTTGTTGAAGAATCGACAAATCAAAAAAATGGTCGCTTCCTATGTTGGAGAAAATGATGAATTTGAACGACAAATGCTGAGCGGAGAATTGGAAGTTGAACTCATTCCACAAGGCACACTAGCCGAACGTTGTCGAGCCGCTCAAGCCGGCTTTCCCGCATTTTTCACTCCAGCAGGTTTTGGCACTGAAGTAGCCGAAGGAAAGGAAATCAGAGAGTTTGATGGTAAAATGTATGTTTTGGAAAAAGCCGTTAAAGCCGACTTTGCCATTGTCAAAGCTTGGAAAGGAGACACGGCGGGCAATTTGATTTTTAAAGGAACAGCTCGCAATTTCAATCCAAACATGTGCGGAGCAGCTCAAATTACCGTTGCCGAGGTTGAGGAGTTGGTCCCGGCGGGGAGTTTAGATCCCAATCAAATTCATATCCCGGGGATATTTGTACAGCGCATTGTGCAAGGGAAAGATTACGAAAAACGAATTGAACAACGCACTACCAGACCTCAATCTTAAACTTGTGTTATGCTAGATAAATTTGGAATAGCAAGACGAATTGCAAAAGAGGTGAAAAACGGATACTACGTCAACTTGGGCATCGGGATTCCGACTTTGGTTGCCAATTTTGTTAGAACCGACATTGAGGTCGAGTTTCAAAGCGAAAATGGCATTCTCGGCATGGGTCCTTTCCCGTTTGAGGGTCAAGAAGACGCCGATGTGATCAATGCCGGAAAACAGACTATTACAGCACTTCCAGGAGCCAGTTATTTCGATTCCGCTACCAGTTTTTCCATGATACGCGGTCAGCATGTAGATTTGACCATTTTAGGAGCTATGGAGGTTTCTGAACAAGGAGATATTGCCAATTGGAAAATTCCTGGTCTCATGGTCAAAGGCATGGGTGGAGCAATGGACTTGGTTGCCAGTGCCGACAATATTATTGTCGCCATGATGCACACTAACAAAGACGGTCAATCTAAACTTCTCAAAAGATGCACGTTGCCACTAACAGGTGTGGCTTGTGTCAAGAAAATAGTCACTAATTTGGCGGTAATGGAAATTACCAATAAGGGATTTAGGCTCTTGGAAAGGGCTCCAGGTGTGAGCGTCGAAGAAATCAAAGCTGCAACCGAAGGCAATCTCGTTGTCAATGGACCCATTCCTGAGATGTCTTAGAGTTCTGCTCGTGGCTTTTGAAGCCGGCATGTCATTTGCTTAAGGAATAATCACTACTTATAACGCTAGCCAACAAAATAGCAGTACATTTGCCGCGACCTAAAAACAGGCCATGCAAAACATTAGAAATATCGCTATCATAGCGCACGTTGATCACGGGAAAACTACTCTAGTTGACAAAATCCTTCATCATTGCCAATTGTTTCGTGAAAACGAAAGTACTGGAGAACTCATCCTAGACAATAATGACTTGGAACGAGAACGGGGCATTACCATATTATCTAAAAACGTGTCTGTCAAATTTGGTGATACTAAAATCAACATTATAGACACTCCAGGTCACGCCGATTTTGGAGGAGAAGTAGAACGCGTTTTGAATATGGCCGACGGTGTTTTGCTGCTTGTCGATGCTTTTGAAGGCCCCATGCCTCAAACCCGATTTGTACTTCAAAAGGCTTTAAGTCTCAAACTCAAGCCTATTGTTGTCATCAATAAAGTTGACAAGGAGAATTGTACTCCGGAAGAAGTTTATGAAGCGGTATTTGATTTAATGTTTGAACTAGGGGCAGAAGAATGGCAACTGGATTTTCCCGTGTTGTATGGATCGGCAAAAAACAACTGGATGTCACACGATTGGAAAAATCAAACGGATTCAATTGCTCCACTGCTAGAGTCAGTTATCGAAAACATCCCTGCTCCAAAAGTTGCCGAGGGGAATACTCAAATGTTAATCACCTCTCTTGACTTTTCCTCTTTCACAGGGCGGATTGCAATTGGGAGACTTCAAAGAGGTGAATTGAAAATTGGTCAACCTGTGTCATTGGTAAAAAGAGATCTGTCTGTAGAAAAAACTAAAATTAAGGAGCTTTTTGTTTTTGATGGACTTGGCCGTAAAAGGGTGGACAATGTCGTTTTGGGAGACATTTGTGCGATAGTAGGATTAGAAAATTTTGAAATTGGTGATACCGTTGCCGATGTTGATAATCCTGAAGGACTTCCAACGATTGCCATAGATGAACCAACCATGAGCATGTTGTTTACCATCAATGATTCTCCATTTTTTGGCAAGGATGGAAAGTTCGTAACGTCTAGACACATCAAGGATCGTTTAGAAAAAGAATTGGAACGCAACTTAGCCATGCGTTTGGAAGAAACGGGATCCGCAGATAAATTTATGGTCTTTGGTCGCGGCGTACTGCACCTTTCTGTATTGATAGAGACCATGCGACGTGAAGGTTATGAACTTCAAATAGGTCAACCTCAGGTAATCATCAAAGAAATTGACGGCGTAAAATGTGAGCCGATAGAAGAATTGACCATCGACTTGCCCGAAGAAGTTTCGGGTCGCGCTGTAGAAATGGTTACGTTGCGCAAAGGAGAAATGACGGCTATGGAGCCTAAAGGTTCAAGAATGCTGTGTAAGTTTCTTATTCCTTCGAGAGGAATTATTGGACTGAGAAACCAACTGCTAACAGCAACCGCAGGAGAGGCCATTATGAATCATCGTTTTGTAGCGTTCGAACCATTCAGAGGACCGATTGCAGAAAGAAACAATGGCTCTCTTATTTCAATGGAAAAGGGGACGGCCATTCCTTACTCTCTCGATAAATTGCAGGAAAGAGGTAAGTTCTTTATCCACCCTGGTGATGAAATATATACTGGGCAAGTCATTGGCGAAAATTCTAGAGGTGATGATATGGTGGTCAATGTCACCAAAACAAAAAAATTGAGTAACGTCAGGTCCTCAGGAGCTGACGATAAAGTGCGACTGGCGCCTCCCATTCAATTTAGTCTTGAAGAAGCCTTGGAGTACATCCAAAAGGACGAATACGTTGAGGTAACACCAAAGTCATTGCGACTTCGCAAAGTATTTTTAGAAGAAAATGAGCGCAAGCGCAACGAAAAGCAATTTCAATAACCAATCGATTTTTTTGACTTTTCAGGGGTGCTAGTTCCGGGGATTTTGGGGAAGACCACCCAATAATCGTTGAAATTTTTCGAGTTAGTGGTTTTGATTTCCGTTACAATAAAATCATCTTCATATTTTTTTAGGGCGGCCTTGAATTTGTTGTAAAAAGTGTCATTACCGCACTGAAAAGTATAGTCGCCCTCTACCAAATAAACATTACCCTCCTTTTTATCTTCAATATTGAAAACATTCAAGAGGACGAATAAATAGCCTTTAGGGTCGTGGCAACGATTCACAACAGTTTTAAATTTTTGCTCGAGAACGGCTTCAATCTTGTTAACTGGAGATTGGCAAAATGTATTGAGGCTGATAAAAAAAAGAAAGCCACAAATGAGTAAGTTAGGTCTATTCATACGATTTGGTTTAAAATCCAGTGAATTGCTAAGCGCAATTAAAGGAATTGAATGATGGGCAGGTCAAAGATAAAAAAAATCAGAAACTATCTGGTAAGGAGGAAATTAGTTTTTGTGTGTAGGCAGATTTTGGCGTGTTATATACAGCGTCAGCTTCCCCAATTTCGGCTATACGTCCTTCTTGCATGACCATGAGTCGGTCCGAAATGTACTTTACTACGGTAAGGTCATGGGAAATAAAAAGGTAGCTGAATCCGAAGTCTTTCTGTAGATCCGATAGGAGGTTTAGTATTTGAGCTTGTACCGATAAATCGAGCGCCGAAACCGATTCATCGCAAATGATGAGTTTAGGCTGCACGGCTAGCGCACGAGCAATGCCAATCCTCTGTCTTTGTCCTCCTGAAAACTCATGAGGATATCGATCAAAATGCTCTGGCAAAAGACCAACTTTTTCCAACAATTCCAGCGCGGCTTGTTGCCTACCCTCCCTACCGTCATGGAGGCCATGAACGGTCATGGGTTCACAAATCGCTTGACCCACAGTCATCCTTGGATTGAGTGATCCATAAGGATCTTGAAAAATAATTTGAAGGTCTTTCCGCATGGCTCTAAAGGTCTTTTTTGACAGCTTGGTGATGTCTTGTCCACGATATAAAACTTGACCTTCATCGGCTGGATCTAGTAACAATATACATTTTGCTAGTGTCGATTTTCCACATCCTGATTCACCCACCAGGCCAAGAGTCTCACCCTCATAGATTTGAAAGCTGATTTGATCCAGTGCTTTGAATGCTTTGGACTTTGACCACCATTGCAAGGATTTGGTATAGTATTTTCTTAGATCAATTACTTCCAGTAGTGGGGGCTGCTTGTACAATTCCTCGTGCCGCTTCATTCTCGACTTTCGATCTATGAGAGGCCCTTCTTCTCGTTCATTCAAGCAATCGTCGAGGGTGGAAAGCCTATATGGTCTTGTATTTAAGGGAGGTCTTGACTTTATCAAAGCTCTTGTATAGGCGTGACCGGGAGAATTAAAAATATCTTTCGTAAGGCCATATTCAACCATTTTACCCGACTGCATGACCAAAACTCTGTTGGCGATTTGGGCAACTAAGGGCAAATCGTGTGAGATAAAAATAATCGCCATTTTAAACTCTTTTTGCAGCACGCCCAACAACTCAATCACCTCTTTCTGAACGGTTACATCTAAGGCTGTTGTGGGCTCATCAGCAATAAGAATATCGGGCTTACAGGCCAATGCCATGGCTATCATGACCCTTTGCTGCTGACCACCAGAGATTTCGTGAGGAAACTTTTTGAAAACAGCATGAGGTGATGGAAGTTGTACTTTTTCAAACAAGCTAATCACCTCTGCTTTGATGTTAGCTGAGGTCTTTATGGCGTGATTGTAAAAAACTTCCGCTACTTGGTCACCACAACACATCGAGGGGTTGAGTGCCGTCATGGGTTCCTGAAAAATCATTGATATTTTGCGCCCACGGATGGATTGCATTTCTTTTTCGCTAAGACTTTCCAGGTTTTGTTCCTTGAATAAGATTTCACCTTGACTGATTCTGCCATTTTTGGGCAAAAGACCCAATATGGCTAAACTGCTGATCGATTTACCACTTCCAGAAGCACCAACTATTCCCAAAATTTCACTGGGATATAGTTCAAAGGACAAATCCGAAACAACCTCGTGACCCTCGATGGCAACTGTTAGGTGGTTTAACTTCAAGATGCGGTGATGCGTTGTCATGATCAGATCTCCTCTATGGCAGGAGCGTCAACACTTCGCGTTCATTCCGCGAAGGCCATCGCATTTGCTGCCTTTTGGCATGAGGGAACACAATAGACAGAAAACCAGATCATCGCCATGCTCGGTCGATTTGAACAAGGTTTGTTCGCGCGGCTCCCAATCCTCTGGGGTTTTGCCCTTTGGTGGCTCTAACACACCGCGATAAATCAGGCCCTTACCCTTGAGGTCTTCAATCGCGGCTTCAATCCGCCCCGTGCCGTAGAGGGATTTTTCACTAAAGAAGTGATCCATTTTCACGCCAAGACTGTCGAGATCAGCCT